>NZ_JAMYOX010000008.1:0-204665 GCF_040320025.1 Mesorhizobium sp. M0808 | reverse complement strand
GGCTTACGCTTCTTCAGCACCTGGCCGACGCCGGTGATGGTGCCGCCGGTCCCGATGCCGGCAACGAAGATATCGACTTCGCCATGGGTGTCGTTCCAGATTTGCCGCAGTGGTTGTCGTTCACCGTCGGCGCCATCGTGCCCGGAGCCTTGCCGGTCGCATCGGGCAGAGCCCCCTGCGGGCCCGGCGGGCAATTCCGGTCGGCATTCGAATTCGTCGTTGAGAAATCGCGAATGCTATTGGTGATGGTCGAATCCGTGCCGGTGTCAGGGCCGCCATTATCCGGGACTACGATCGTCCGCCCGCTACCGTCGGCAGCGGCTCCGGAAGGGTCGCCGACGTTCTGCGCCATCGCTGACGTAGCCAGACCGATCGTAAGCGCCGAAGCTGCGAGAATTTTCGTGAGCATGATGCTTCTCCTTTTTACGAGGGTCGTCGCGTTGCGACTACGAAAACAACCGTTCGGGCGAGCGAAGGTTCCGACAAATCTCCTATGAATTCAGCATGTTCTCAGGTGTTCAAGGTGGCCGCCATGCCATTCTCCGCGGGCACGCATCTGTGGACTTTTCTAACGGCACAGCCCGGCATTTTGCTCGCCGCATGAGCGTACGCCTTACCGTTCCGCCGGAACAGGAATGCTTCTTGCGAGTTCATACCTTTGTACAATGCGACGCGCTGATGCGAATGGCGGCAGCGCAAACAAGGAGAGCAGACATCATGGGCCTTGGAACCATTCTCATCATAATCTTGGTCCTTGCCTTGCTTGGCGGCTTCAGCGGCTTGGGCGGCGGACCGTTCTATGGCACCGGCTATTACGGTGGTGGCGGCCTCGGCCTGGTGCTGCTTATCGTCATTATCCTGGTCCTGCTTGGGCGCATTTGATGCACGTCGCGCAAAAGTGTGCAGCGGTTTTGTGATAGCGACATGCATAAAACAGGAACCTAAAGCGCATCGCATGAGGCCGGTCGAACGCGACGCGCCTTAGTGTCCGCTCACGACAAAAACGCCTGCCGCTTGGCAACAAGCGCCGGGCGTTTTGTCGTGAAGAGACGAGATTTCCAAGATCCTTGGCCAACCAGGATCCTTGGCTAAAAACGGCGACCCGGTCCCGAACCTTTCGGCACCGAGGACACCACCATAGCAGCAGCTTAGTGTTGGCGATCGGCGGCCAGCGCTTCTTTCAGATCGGCGCTGAGCACACCCTCGTTGAACAGCGACATGATACGGGCGGCCAACCGCTCGCGGACAGGACTGTCGTCCGCAACACCCAACTCACGGCAGCAGTCGTCGAGCGCTTTTTTCAGCACGCTCAGTTCGGCTGGAGTTGCTGCACCTTGCATCGACATGCCATCCTCCCTTGAAAAAGGGCGAAAGCGCGAAGCGTCTTTCAAGCGTCCACTCGCCATGTCTGTGTGGACGACTCCAATTCAATTAGCGCCGCTCTCGTCCAAACTCAATGTACGGAAATTACCAAACAGACAGTTTGGGAACGACTGCCTTGCACCTGCATTGTTGCTGCGATCCAACCCACCCCTCATTTGGATCATTGGGCGTAGCCCACGACGCCCGAATGGAGCCCGTTGCATCCCTCGCGACGGGCTCTTTCGCGCCGGACATTCCCAATTGTTGTTTTCGTACCAAGCGGTCTTTGGTACGTTTCCAACTCTAATTTTCAGTCGGATGGTTTCGTAGGCAAGCGGCAGGAGAAACTGCCGTACATCGATTCATTTTTTATTTAGTAGGCCCCATACTTTTCAGTGCCTATATGAGCGTTATCGTTCGCAGGTGATACCGGGCGCGGACGGCTGGGAGATCAAAAAGCTCTTGCCCTGTTTTGGGCCAAGCTATGTCTGATCCAGCAATTTCCAACAAAAGCCTATACAAAAACAAACTGTTGGGCCGGATGAGCGCCGACGATTTCGCATTTCTCGAGCCGCACCTCGAGCGCTGTTCGCTGGAGTTGCGGCAATCGCTCGAGGTGTCCGGATCGCCGATCGAGGCCGTCTATTTCTTCGAGGACGGCATCGGTTCGGTGGTTGCGAAAATGCCGAACGGCAGCGATGCGGAAGTTGGCCTTGTCGGCTTGGAAGGTATGACCGGCTCGGCCCTGATAATGGGCGACGACCGTACGGTCCATGATTGCTATGTGCAGCTGGCGGGAGAAGCCGCCAGGATCGACGCCGAGCCGTTCAAGGCGGCGCTGACGCAAAGCCCGACGCTGCGGCTGTTCTTGCTGCGCTACGTGCAATATCTGCATGTCCAGACTGGCTATACCGCGCTGGTGAACGCGCGATCGAAACTTGAAGACCGGCTGGCGCGCTGGCTGCTCATGTGTGACGATCGGGTGGACGGCGGCCGGCTGACGATCACTCACGAATTCCTGTCGATCATGCTTGGCGTAAGACGTCCGGGTGTCACGGTCGCGCTGCAGCTGCTCGAGGGGCGAGGGCTCATCCGGTCCCGCCGCGGCGAAATTATCATTCGCGATCGCGATGGTCTCGTCGCACTGGCGGATGGCGGCTACGGCCTGGCCGAGGCCGAATACATCCGCCTGGTGGAGCATATCGGCGAGCGCTGACGGCGCTTTCCTGGCCGATTGCTGCCGCAGGTCGAGGCCCCTTGCGACACTACACGGCGGGTCGGAAAAATTTTCAAAGCTCCCGGACCGTCAGGGAACTTGTTTCCCGTCGGAGGGTTATGGGACGCCTCTACTTTGCGAGGCGGCACCAACCATTCGGGAGAGGATCATGGCGACCACGAAAAAGGCCGCGAAGGCGGCAAGCAAGGGCCTTGAGGATCTGTTCCTCGACGGGCTCAAAGACCTCTACTACGCCGAGAAGAAGATACTGAAAGCGCTGCCTAAAATGGCCAAGGGCGCGGAGTCGGAAGAAGTGACCGCCGCCTTCGAGAAACACCGCATGGAAACCGAAGGACATGTCGACCGCCTGGAAGAGGTGTTCGAGAAATTCGGCAAGCCGGCCCGCGGCAAAACCTGTCCGGCGATTGACGGAATCATCGAAGAGGGCTCGGAAATGCTCGAGGAGTATAACGGTGCTCCCGCGCTCGACGCCGGGCTTGTCGGTGCGGCGCAAGCCGTCGAGCATTACGAGATCGCTCGCTACGGCACTTTGATCGCGTGGGCGGAAGAACTCGGCAAGAGCGACGTTGTCGAGCTGCTCAGGGCAACTCTCAAGGAAGAGGTCGCGACCGACGAAGCGCTTTCCAAGCTCGGCGAAAGCGGTGTCAACGAACGCGCAATGCAAGAAGCCGCTTGATTTCAAAACCGCAACCGAGCCTCGGAAATGGTTGCCAAGGCTCGGTTGGCCGCGGCGAACCGGTGAAATTCTGCATTGGTCCGTCATGAACGGTAGAGCGGGCAGCAAGCGCCTTGAAGCGGTGCCTCGGATCGGACTTACTCGATCTGCTCGAACGTGCATTGCCGGGGCTCTTTGTCCGGCCGCCAGCGCAACAGCTTGGTTCCATGCCGGAAACGGTCGCCTGTCACATGGTCGAAACGAACCTCGACCACCAGTTCAGGCTTTATCGGTTCCCATTGTCCGCTGCGCTCCGTGCTCCAGCGGCTTGGCCCGCCGGGCGCCTTGCCGGTGAAACCCGGTTTGGCCCGCAATTTTTCCAGCCGCCTGGTCAGCGCCGCCCTGTCGTCCTTGCCGATGGTCGAGGTGAACCCGACATGGTCCAGCCTGCCTTCGTTGTTGTAGAGGCCGAGCAGCAGGGATCCGACTTCGTTGCTGCCGGCGAGATAGCGAAAGCCGCCGACCACACAATCCGCAGTGCGCAGCCGCTTGACCTTGACCATGGCGCGCTCGCCGGGCCGGTATGGCCCGGCGATCAGTTTTGCAACGACACCGTCGGTCGAGCCATGGCCGGAGCCCTGCAGCCAGCGCTCGGCGGCAGCGGCATCGTGCGTGCATTTGGACAGGCGCAGTTCGGGCCGTGCCGCCGACGCGACAAAGGCCTCAATCGCCTGCCTCCTGGTGGTGAGAGGCTCTTCGGTGATGATCCCGCCGCCGGGTTCGGCCAGCATGTCGAACAGGACCAGCATGGCGGGCGTCTCGAGGCTCAACTTGCGGATCCTGCTTTCGGCGGGATGAAGGCGCATTTGCAGGGCCTCGAATGAAGTCGATCCGTCGACCTCGATGACGATCTCGCCGTCGACCACAAACTGTCGCGACCTCACATCGCGCAGCACCGCGACCAGTTCGGGAAAATAGCGGCCAAGCGGCTTGCCCGATTTTGCACGCAGATCGACGGCATCGTCGCCCTTGAACACGAGGCAGCGAAACCCGTCCCATTTCGGTTCGTACTGCCAAAGCCCGTCGCCGCCAGGAATTGCGTCGGCGGCTTTGGCTTCCATCGGACGAAGGTCGAGCGGCAACGGAAATGCGGTCATGGCTGGTCCGCGCCGCCGCTGAGGCATTCGCTACCGTCGCCGGCCATTCCCCTGTGCCCCGCCTTGCCGTCTCGACACCTTGCGGCCGGTTTGCTCGGGCGAAGGCGACAGCGGATCAACCTCGTCGGTCCCGCCGATCTCCTTGGTGATGCGATAGGCCAGATAAGCGACGGCTCCGGCAAGCAGCAAGCGGACCATGACTGCAAATCCTTCGTTGGTGTGAACCCACCAACCCGCAGGCCGAAGGTTTTGTTCCGCCGCTGCCCATCGCCGGGGTGAATCGTCGGCGGCGCAACCAAAATCCAAGCGCATCGTTTGTTGCTTATCGACGAAAAGAATTTGCGATGAAGACGCTCTTGCCCTTGTTCGCTTTGACCTTGGCGCTATTCCTGGCCAGCAGCGCTTGGCCTGACGGGTGAACGCGATGCTCCTCGTTGTTCCGGTCTGGCAGGACATCGCGGCACGACTGCTTCTGACCGCGCTCGCCGGCCTGTTGATAGGCCTCAACCGCGAGGCGCGCGGGCACGCGGCGGGGCTACGCACCACCGTGCTGGTCGGATTGGCCGCCGCCATCACAATGATCCAGGCCAGTATTCTGCTCGAGACCGTTGGCAAGCACCCGGATTCGTTTGCAACGATGGACGTCTTGCGCTTTCCGCTGGGCGTGTTGACCGGCGTCGGCTTTATCGGCGGTGGCGCCATTCTTCGCCGCGGCAATCTTGTCAGCGGCGTCACCACGGCGGCCACGTTGTGGGTGATGACGGCGATCGGATTGGCTTTCGGTGGTGGCCAATACGGCTTGGGCGCGGCCGGCACGGCGCTGACGCTGGCCACCTTGCTGGTCCTGAAATGGGTGGACCTTCGAATGTCGCGCGAACACCATGCCCAGTTGGCACTGACGTGGAAGGCCGCGGCTCGACAGGAGCTCGATACGCTCATCGGGCCGCTTGGCTACCAGGCACGCCTCGTCGCAATAGAGAGGCGCCCAGATCTCAAGGACCCTGTGTTCTCGTTCGAGATCAGTTGGAGGCGGCCCGACACTGGCGCACCGCCAATGGATCTGCTGGCATCGGTGGGCGAGCATTGCGAGATCCAGAAGTTTGATCTCCTCAGCGAACCTGCCCGCTAGCTGGCGGCTTGCAACGATCGCGGCCTGAATCAGGCCATAGCTTCTCCACACCCCTTTCGATACCTATCTGTCGAGGCAGGACTCAAGGAGCAAGCAAAAGAGCGTGGCACAGCGATCGGGAAGTGCTGATCTCCCACTTCACGGCGGACGCGTGCCGAAATGGCTCGGCGACCGCATGACGCGGCTTGGCGCGGTCATGTGCGAGGCGATCATCCACCATTACGGCCGCGATGAATTGCTGCGCCGGCTGGCGCATCCGTTCTGGTTCCAGTCCTTTGGCGCCGTGATGGGGATGGACTGGCACTCTTCCGGCATCACCACCAGCGTCGTCGGAGCGTTGAAGCGCGGCCTGTCGCCGCTTTCCGGCGAACTCGGCATCCACGTTTGCGGCGGCCGCGGCGCGCATTCGCGCAAGACCCCGCACGAGCTTGCCCTGATCGGCGAGCGTGTCGGCCTCGACGGGCAAGGCCTCGCGACTGCCAGCCGGCTTGTCGCCAAGGTGGACAGCGCCGCGGTCCAGGACGGTTTCGATCTCTATCTGCACGGCTTTATCGTCACCGACGACGGCAAGTGGGTGGTGGTGCAGCAGGGCATGAACGGCGACAGCAAGGTGGCGCGCCGCTATCACTGGCTGTCCGAAGGCCTGAAGAGCTTTGTCGACCAGCCGCATGCTGCCATCGAGGGCGCCAACCAGGGCGAGATCGTCAACCTGACCGACCGGCGCGCTGAAGCGTCGCGCCAGGGACAACTGGACCTTCTGCACGACCTTGGACCGGATCGCATCGTGAGGGAGCTTGCCGCTTTGGAGCGGGGTTCGGCGCCAGCGCCGGAGCCGGCACAAAAGCTGCTGCCGCATCTGGTGATGCCGGCGCACCACGATGTGCGCGAAAGCGACGTCGTCATGCGCCGCCTGCACGGCAACATCGCGGCGGCGGCCGAGCGCGGCCCGACAGATTTCGCCGGGCTTCTCCTGGTGCCCAATGTCGGCGCGCGCACGGTGCGGGCGCTGGCGCTGGTCGCCGAAGTCGTGCATGGCGCGCCGTGCCGTTTTTCCGATCCAGGCCGTTTCTCGCTGGCGCATGGCGGTAAGGACAGGCACCCGTTCCCCGTGCCGCTGAAGGTCTATGACGAGACGATCGGCGTGCTGAAGTCGGCTGTCCAGAAGGCCAGGCTCGGCCGTGACGAAGAGATCGGCGCGTTGCGGCGGCTGGACGACCAGTCGAGGCAGGTCGAGCGCTATGTCACCGGCCCAAGCCTGAAGGAAATCGTCGCCGGGAGTTCGAGCAATCGCATCTGCTCGGCGGCCGCAGCGTCTTCGGTTGGGAGGTCGTACCCGAAACGGCCGCAGTCAAATCAACGAAGTGATCGGCTCGGATCAAGCCTCCAAGTCGATCAGGGCGACGCCGAGTTCGGGACGGTGCCTGCGGCGCAGATGGCCAGGCGTCTCCACCAATGTGACCTCGAGCGTCGGCCGCACGATGCCGTCCAGCAGATGACCGCCCCTCGTGGTGCCGTCACTCAATCCAAGGACTGCGTGGACGTGCAGGCTGGGCTTGCCGTCGTCGCCGATAGCAACATCGCCGATCGCGCTCAGCACTTCGCACTGTTCCCGGACGGGGATTTTCCGGTAGGTCCTTTCTCCAGGGTCGAACCAGCCGACGGTTGCGCTTTCGAAAGCGCCGAGCGCGGTCAGCGACGCGCCGCCGACGCCACGGTCGACTGCAAATGACGTCAGCTGCGCAAACGCCTCTTCGCCGGGATCAAGCACAACGACGAACGTTCTCTGTCCGGCGCTTTCGGCAACAAGCTGTGATTTCATGATTTCGCTCCAGCCGTCAGGAATTCAAATCCACCACACCAGCAATGCCAGCAAGACGAGACCCACTAGGCCGGCGATGAAAATGATCCGGCGCGCCCGCGTCCGCAGGATGATCTCGCCCTGCCGCGCCTGTTCCGCTGAAAAGACAGGACCATCCTTGTCCCGGTCGTTGCTCATCCATCGTCTCCTTTCGAGCAATTATTCAGCATTGAATAGATCTGGCGCCCGATAGAACACAATTTCGTTTGGCGGATGAGGTTCCACGATGGACCATCGACGGTTGGAACTGACTGGGACTCGGCCGTCTGCCGAGGTGGGACGGAGATCGACCACGAGGTGAACCCAGCCGGCTTGGGACCGGCTGGGCGCCGTTTGCATCTATTCCTTCGGCGCGGTCGCGGGCGCGGTATAGCGGCGGCGCACCGCGTCCAGGACGTGCTTGCGGCTCTCCTGCGCCGAAAGTGTGCCGTCTTTCTCCGCTTCGGCGGTTTCGCGCGCCAGTTCCTTGTCCCTGATCTGGTGGCGAAACCATTCGGAATAGTCGCCGGCGCGCAAATGATGTTCCCAGGTCCTGTCGTCGATGCCCTCGGCGATCTGGGCGAAAATCATCAGATTATGGGCGCGGAGGTTCATCGCATTGTCGGGGCCGCGGAAATAGAAGCTGCCCTTCTCGTCCAGCTGGCCCTCGGCATATTTGCGGCTGTGCCGCTTGAGCGACTGTCGCGGTTCGATCGGCTCGACCATGGCAGGTTTCTTGCGCGCCTGCGGCCGCCAGAACAGCACGCGCTCGTCTTTTGGAGAGTTCAGGTCCTTGTCCTTTGGCGGTTCGGTGCCGGTCTCGTGACAGAACGTCTTGATGACCTTTTTCGCCTTGGGGCCGAGTGCGATGACGGCGGTGACCAGCCGCAATGCCTCGGTTGAGATCGCGTCCGGATGAACCGTGATCAGGATCGTGCCCGGCAATTCCATGGCCAGCACCATTGGCGTGTCGTCGCGCCGCTTCGGCAAGAGGTGATGCGCCTCGTCGATGATCAGCCAGTGTGGTCGTGCCGTGCGGAAGCGAACACCGCCAAGGCCCGGCAGCAGGTCGGCAAAGAAGTCCGGCCGCTCGTTAACGCGCAGCGCCAGGCCATTGACGACCAGATTGTTGTCCGGCTTCTCCAGGAGATCGAGCAACTGCGTCTTCGTCGGCGCGTTCGAGCCGTCGCCCAGCCGGACGGCGCCTTCGAGACCGTCATAGTCGCCTTCCGGATCGAAGATGCAGAACTGGAACTTTCTCTCGACGAAGCGCTCCGTCAGTGCAGTCGCCAGGGTCGATTTGCCGATGCCGGAGCTGCCGGCGATCAGCACCGTATCGGTTGGCGACAGATACACCTCCTTGCCATCCTCCGAGCCAAGCAGAATGCCGTCGCGGTTCGGCACAAGCTCGCGATCGCGCTCGACCACCTTGGCGATCAGTTCCTCGACGCCTTTTCCGCGCGCGCCGCGTGTCACGAGATCCGCCGTATCCTTGACTGCCGGCAGTGCGTTGTCGACGGCCACGCTGAAGCCGCAGGCGCGCAGGAAGGCGTGGTCGTTTTCGGCGTCGCCGACACCGACGACGTTGTGCGGCGACAATCTGAGGTCCTGAAGCGCGGCTGTCAGCCCGGTCGCCTTGTTGATGCCGCTGGGCAGGATCATCACCGCGCCCTTGTTGAAGATGATTTCCAGCTCCAGCCCCAATTTCTTGATGACCTCGAGCGCGGTAGCCTGATGCGGTTCCCAGGTTGCGACGATCGAGCGTCCGACCGAAAGCGGTTTGACACCGCGTTTCCTGAGTTTGGCGATGAACTCGGGGGCGGGCGGCGGGGATATCGTCCGCTCCTCCTCGCTGGCCGGCGTGTAGATCAGCGCCCCGTTTTCCGCGACCACCTTGTCGAAGATCGCGACTTCGGGAAAGACGCGTTTCAGGTCGGGCAGCTCGCGCCCGGTGACGAGAATGAGTTTGCGGCCGCTCTTCTTGAAGCGTTCAAGCGCCGCAAGCGTCTTCTCGGCAACGACCCCTTCATGCGCCAGCGTGCCGTCATAGTCAGTGGCCAGGGCAATGAAATACATGCCGTCAGTAGCCGCCCACGATCGGCAATATCTCGCCGGTGATGTAGCTCGAGCAGTGTGGCGAGGCGAGGAACACGTAGGCCGGCGCGATCTCCTCCGGCTGGGCCGGCCGTTTCATCGGCGTATCGGCGCCAAATTTCGAAACATCGCCGGCTTCCTTGTCCGAGGGGTTGAGCGGCGTCCAAACCGGGCCTGGCGCCACGGCGTTGACCCTTATGCCCTTGTCGACAAGGTTGCCTGAGAGCGCGCGGGTGAAGGCATGAATGCCGCCCTTGGTCATGGAGTAATCGACCAGTTGCTTCGAGCCCTCGATGCCGGTCACTGAACCGGTATTGATGATCGCCGAACCGGGTTTCATGTGCGGCACGGCCTCCTGCGCCATGTGGAAATAGCCGTAGAGGTTGGTCTTCAGCGTCGTGTCGAAATGCTCCTCGGTCAGCTCGCTGAAATCGCTGGAGTGGATCTGGAAAGCGGCGTTGTTGACCAGCACGTCGATCCGCCCAAACTCCTGCACGATCTCAGCCACCGCGTTGTGGCAGTGGTTGCGTTCGCTGACGTCGGCCTTGATCAGGATGCAGCGCCGGCCTTCCGCTTCGACGGCCCTTTTGGTATCTTTGGCGTCCCTATCCTCCGAGAGATAGACGATCGCCACATCGGCGCCTTCACGCGCATAGAGCACGGCCACCGCACGGCCGATGCCTGAATCGCCGCCGGTAATGACGGCCACTTTGCCGTCGAGCTTTTTCGATCCGATATAAAATGGCGCATCGTAAAGCGGCGCCGGCTCGATCGCCCATTCATGGCCCGGCTTCGGCTGGTGCTGCTCGGGGAAGGGCGGCTCCGGATATTTGCGGGCGCCGGCCTGCATGGCGCCTTTTTGCTTGCCATTGGATTTGGACTTGTCCTTCTCGTCGATACGGCGCTGGATATGCCGCTGCTTGGCGGCCTCGCCGGCGATTTCCGATTTTATCTGCATGGTCATCTCCCTGGCTTGAAACCCAACAACGCATGTCCAGCGAAAAGGTTGATGCGACCACGTCATTCCTTGAGCCCGGCGACACGCTCCAGCAGCGGCCGTTGCAGCAGCGGCAGATGGCCGACGACGCTGAAGGCCGCGTTCCTGACGCCTTGCATGATGCCGTTGTCCGATTGGGCCAGCGAGAGGATGCGCTCGCTGAGCGTGATCCACCGTTGCCCCACCGGGTGGCGTTCGCTTGTGTAGCCGGCAAGCGTGCCGTCGACGAAACGCCTGGCGAATGACGCGGCGTCCTCGATGCCGAGATTCATGCCGCGCGCGCCCAACGGCGAATTCACATGCGCGGCATCGCCTCCCAGGAAGACGCATGCGGTTTGATAACGCGGCGCCTGTCGTACCGGAATATGGAAGCGGTCGGTCCCCAACAACCGCGTGATCCGGTAATTGCCGGGGATGCGGGCCAGCGCATCCTCGGTGTTGGAGACCGCGCGATGGCGCTTCTCGCCGATCGGGATGATGAAACCGACGTCGCCGTTCCTGTGAAGAAATGCGTGGGCGGCCATCGGCTCATAGGGCCAATCGTCGATGTCGGCGTCGGCAATGCTCCATTGCCGCCGATGCGTGTAGCCATCGAAGCCGATGCTCATGGCATCACGCACCGTGCTTTGCGCACCGTCGGCTCCGAAGATAAGGTCGAAACTTGCCTCGTCACGGCCGTCTGGCGCCTCGATCCGCACCTCGGCCCGACCTTTGTGCTCGGCCATGCCGACAAATGTGCTTCGCCATTCGACGTCGATGCCAAATCCCTTGAGCGTATCGGTCATCAGCGATTCGGTGTCGCGCTGCGGCAGCGACAGCAGAAAATTATGGCGGTGCGGCAGGATCGAGAAATCGATCTCGCCGAGCGCTCGTCCTTCGAAGTAGAAACGGGCTCGGCGAATTTTCAATCCTTCGGCGAGCAATCGGGCAGCGACTTTGGACGGTTCAAGGATGTCGAGGCTGTGCGAACTGATGCCGACCGCCTTGGCGAGCGGCGTCGGGCCTTCCTTGCGGTCGATGATGCGAGGTGCAATGCCGCGCCTTGCCAGTTCGACTGCCGCCGTCAGCCCGGTCGGGCCGGCGCCGACGATCAGGATGGAAGCGTCCCGCGAAGCCGTCATCGTCTGGCGTCAGCTTTTAGGCAATGCGTAGGCAATGACGTCGTCGCCGATCCTGGTCTCCATGAAATGGTGTCCGCCGGGTGCAAGTGTCGCCAGCCAGGTCAGGACATAAAGCCATACACCGGCGGCATTGCCGGCAAGCAGCAGGCTGCCGGCGGCCAGCAGGGCGATCCCGGCGGGCAGATAGTACCAGGATCCGCCCAGCGCGATCAGCCAGGCACCGCCCCCTCCGATCGGCAGGCCGAGGATCGTCAGCAGCGCGCCGACGAACATCGTCCACCAGAAGGCAACGCCGGACCGGCGGCGAATGGGATGGGGTGGGGGATGGTCATGATGCTTATCCGGGTGAAACAGAACGTGACCTCATCCGAACGTATGGAGGGTTCGATGGTTTCCGGTCACCCCGACCTGATGGGCCAGGGCGGGGTAACCATTCTGTGATCTCCGCTGCTCCAGCCGGAACTTACCCACGCAGCCTTAGTTAGGCACTTTGGGGGGTGAATACGGTTTGCTGGATGCGAAATCGGCGAGGGGATGCCGCAGGTCTTTTCAAGGAGTGCCAACGGCATTTCACGCTTCGCTCTGTGGGGCGCGTGTTTCATGGCGATCTTTGCGGCTCTCGGCGGTACCGCCGTCTTGCGTTCGGACTTCGTCACCGGCGTTGGCCGGCCGTTGGCGCAACCAGTGCCGTTCAGCCACAGGCACCATGTCGGCGAGCTCGGCCTCGATTGCCGTTATTGCCATAGCGGCGCCGAGACTTCGTCATCGGCGGGTCTGCCGGCGACCGAGGTGTGCATGACCTGCCATTCGCAGCTGTTCACCAACGTGGACATGCTGGCGCCGATACGGGCAAGCCTTGCTTCCGGGCAGCCATTGCAGTGGCAGCGGGTGAACAGTGTCCCCGACTTCGTCTATTTCAATCATTCGATCCATATCGCTAAAGGCGTCGCCTGCGAGACGTGCCATGGCGAGGTCGACGACATGCCGCTGATGCGGCGGGCGCACGCACTATCGATGGAATGGTGCCTGGCATGCCATCGCGATCCCGAGCCTAATTTGCGTCCGCCGGAGGACGTGTTCCTGATGCACTGGAAGCCACCGGCCGGCATCGCCGAAATCCGCCGGTCACTCATCAGCCTTCTCGATATCCACCCCGAGACCATGACCGACTGTTATGTCTGCCACCGCTGACAAACCGATCGCGGCTCCAGACATGGCCGGCCTGCGCGAACGGCTTTCGCCCGGCCCGGAGCTGTGGCGAAGCCTCGACGAGCTCGCCGATACGCCGGAATTCCGCCGCTTCGTCGATGCCGAATTTCCCTCGATCGCCGAGCGCATCCCGCGGCTCGACCGGCGCACGCTGCTGAAGCTGATGGGTGCATCGCTGACGCTGGCCGGGCTTGCCGCCTGCAGCCGGGCCGAAGACATCCTGCCTTATATCCGCCAGCCGGAAAACATCGTTCCCGGCAAGCCGCTTTATTACGCGACCACGCTTTCGAGCGATGGCTACGGTATCGGTGCGGTGGTCGAAAGCCATGAGGGCCGGCCGACCAAGGTGGAAGGCAATCCCGACCATCCGGCCTCGCGCGGTGCGACGGACGCCATCATGCAGGCGGCGGTGCTGTCGCTTTTCGACCCCGATCGCTCGCGCATGCCGCTGAAACACGGCGAACCGGCGGCCTATGGCGACTTCCTTGCCGACATGGCCGAGCTCACCTCGCGGCTGGCCGGCTCAGGCGGTGCCGGCGCGGCGCTGCTGATCGAGGCGACGACCTCGCCCACCATGAAGGCGCAGCTCGAGGCGCTGCGCGCGCGCTACCCCAGGCTGAGGCTGTTCCAGCACGATCCCCTGGCAACGCCGTCCGGCGCCGAAGCCACGCAGACCCTTTTCGGCAGGGCGCTTGCACCGGTCTACCGGTTCGATCGCGCCGACGCGATTGTCAGTCTCGACGCGGATTTCCTGGGCGAGGGCCCCGGCCGTCTCGCTTACGCCCGTGACTTTGCCGCGCGGCGTCGCGTGCGCCGGGCGGACGATACGATGAGCCGGGTCTATGCGGTGGAATCGACGCCGACGATCACCGGCGCTGCCGCCGATCACCGCAGGCCGGTGCGGCCGAGCGAGGTCGAAGCCGTCGCCGCGGCGCTGAGCGCGGTGCTTGGCGGCGAAGCGGCGCCAAGCGCCTTGGCACTGGACCCGGCCTGGCTGGCTGCCACTGCGGACGATCTGAAGGCGGCCGGCCGCTCGGCGCTGATCGTGCCGGGCGTCCATCAAACACCGTTCGTCCATGCCGCGGCTCTTGCCATGAATGCGCGGCTTGGTGCGCTTGGCAACACCGTGGAACTGATCGAGCCGCCCGACGCGATGCCCATCGAGGGCGACCTCGCTGCACTTTGCCAGGCGATCGCCGCGCGAGATATCGACACCGTTGTCATACTCGGCGCCAATCCTCTCCACACCGCACCTGCGGGGTTCGATGTCCGCGACGTGTTTTCGCAGCTGAAGCTTCTTGTCCACTGGGGTCTCTACCGCGACGAAACCGCCTTCGCCGCACACTGGCATGTCCCTGCTGCGCATGATCTCGAAAGCTGGAGTGACCTGCGCGCCCATGACGGAACCGCGTCGATCGTGCAGCCGCTGATCAGGCCGCTTTACCAGGGGCGGGCGGTGCATGAAATCCTGGCCGTGCTTGGCGGTGAATTCGCTGTTTCTGCGCTGCCGCTCGTCCGCCGGACATGGGCACAAACGACTTGGGCGCAAGCACTGGACGATCCCGCGTGGCGAA
Source organism: Mesorhizobium sp. M0808 (assembly GCF_040320025.1). Classification (NCBI taxonomy): domain Bacteria; kingdom Pseudomonadati; phylum Pseudomonadota; class Alphaproteobacteria; order Hyphomicrobiales; family Phyllobacteriaceae; genus Mesorhizobium; species Mesorhizobium sp. M0808. Next base: position 190,293 of record NZ_JAMYOX010000008.1, on the reverse strand, counting down.
AGGCGCTTCGCGACGGCTTTGTATCCGGAAGTGCCAGCACTCCAGTCGATGTTGCGATGCCGGCGGATTTGCGCGGCCTGAACCCGCGCGTCGAAGCGGCCAAAGGCGTCGAAATCCGTTTCGTCGCCGATCCCTGGCTGCGCGACGGACGCAATGCCAACTCGTCCTGGCTGCAGGAATTGCCGCGGCCACTGAGCAAGATCGTCTGGGGCAATGCAGCGCTGATATCGCCAGCGACGGCGGGGCGGCTTCAGGTGGAAAACGCCCGGGTCGTCAATATCGCCTCGAACGGCACGGACATCGATGCGCCGGTCTGGATCATGCCTGGCCATCCCGACGAGACCGTGACACTTGCTCTGGGCTTCGACCGGAAGCTCGGTTCGGTGGCAGCACTCGCCGACGGCCACGACGCGTACAGGCTGCGAAGCCTCGAGGCTCCCTGGATCGTCTATGGCGCCACGGTCGCGCCGCGGGACGGCAGTGCGCGGGTCATCACCACGCAACACCATCAGGCGATGGAGGGCAGGGCGATCGTTCGCCATGCCTCGCTCGAGGCCTTCCGCAAAAATCCACACTTCGTGCGCGACGGCGCCCCGCCCGCGCCAACCGGATCGCTCTATCCCGACTGGCAATACAGCCAGGAAGCCTGGGGCATGTCGATCGACCAGTCGGCATGCATCGGCTGCATGGCTTGCGTTTCTGCCTGCCAGGCGGAAAACAACATCGCCACCGTCGGGCCGGACGAGTCGGCACTCGGCCATGAGATGCATTGGCTGCGGATCGACCGCTACTACTCCGGCCCGCTCGACGATCCCGACGTCTTTTTCCAGCCGGTGCCTTGCATGCATTGCGAGAAGGCGCCGTGCGAGGTCGTCTGTCCGGTCAACGCCACCACCCACACCCATGACGGGCTGAACGCGCAGGTCTACAACCGCTGCATCGGCACGCGCTACTGCTCGCAGAACTGCCCCTACAAGGTGCGGCGCTTCAACTTCCTGGACTTCCAGGAATTCGACAAGGATGCGGCCGGACCGGAACAGGCCGCGCACAATCCAGACGTCAGCGTCCGTTCGCGCGGTGTGATGGAAAAATGCACCTACTGCGTCCAGCGCATTTCCGAAAAACGCATCAAGGCGCAGATCGAAAACCGCCACATCGCCGACGGCGAAGTGGTGACCGCCTGTCAGCAGGCCTGCCCGACACAGGCGATCGTTTTCGGGGACCTCAACAGCAAGGGCGCCGCTGTCGTGCAGGAAAAAGCAGCGCCGCAACACTACGCCTTGCTCGAGGACCTCAACACGCGACCCCGCACCACCTATCTCGGCAAGATCAGGAATATCAACGGCCGTCTCTCGCCAGGCGGGAAAGCCGATGGCTGAGGCTATTGCTGGAAAACCGGGCGCACTGCCCGTTCTGCGCGGCCGGCACGACCTTCCGGAGATCAGCGGCCGTATCAGTGCGATCGTCCTCGACGGCAGGCTGCCGCGCTATTTCTGGACCGCGTTTTTCGCCTGCTTCGTCTTCGTCCTCATCTTTCTCTATTCGATTACCTATCTGATCTCGGTCGGCGTTGGCGCCTATGGCGTCAACATTCCGGTTGTCTGGGGCACGATGATTGGCAATTTCGTCTGGTGGATTGGCATCGGCCATGCCGGCACGCTGATCTCGGCGGTGCTTCTGCTTCTGCGCCAACCATGGCGCGCCTCGATCAACCGCTTTGCCGAGGCGATGACGCTGTTTGCCGTGGCAATGGCGGGGCTTTTCCCGATCCTGCATCTCGGCCGCCCGTGGTTCTTCTACTGGCTGCTGCCGCTACCCAACACGCATATGCATTGGCCGCAATGGCGCAGCCCACTGGTCTGGGATTTCGCGGCGATCGCCACCTATGCCAGCGTTTCGCTGATGTTCTGGTATATGGGCCTGCTGCCCGATCTCGCCGTCCTGCGCGACCGGGCGAAATCGCGCCCGGCGCAGCTGTTCTACGGGATACTGGCGCTCGGCTGGCGCGGTTCGGCCTTTCATTGGGCGCGCTACCAGACGGTCTATTTCCTTATGGCGGCACTGGCCACGCCGCTGGTCGTCTCGGTGCATTCGATCGTCTCGCTCGACTTCACCTTCGCCATCACGCCGGGCTTCCATTCGACTATCTTTCCTCCCTATTTCGTTGCCGGCGCGCTGCTGTCCGGCTTCGCCATGGTGCTTACCATCGCCATCCCGCTGCGCTGGGCGTTTTCGGTCCAGGATCTGATCACGCTGCGGCACATGGACAATGCCGCCAAGCTGATGATCGCCGCCGGCATGATCGTCATCTACGGCTATGCCTCCGAGGCTTTCTTCGCCTGGTATTCGGGCGAAACCTATGAGCGCACGATGATGTGGCAGCGCGCCTTCGGACCCTATGCGCCGCTGTTCTGGACCATGCTCGCCTGCAACGGCGCTGTTTTGCAATTGCTCTGGTTCCGGCGGGTGCGCCTCAACATGCCAGTGCTGTTCGCCATTGCCCTGATCATCAATGTCGGCATGTGGATCGAGCGCTACGTCATCGTCGTCACCGGGCCAAGCCGCGATTACCTGCCGTCGTCCTGGGGCGAACAATCACTGAGATGGCTCGACTTCGGCATCCTGTTCGGCTCGATCGGCACCTTCTTCGCATTGGTCTTCCTGTTCATCCGCGTCCTGCCGGCCATCACCATTTTCGAGGTCGAGGAGCTGGCCGGGGAGAGGGGCGGCGCAAGATGAGCCTTTACGGCGTCATTGCGGCTTTCGCCGATCCCGAAGCGCTGACCGAGGCGGTCCGCACCATGCGGGCGCGCGGCTACCGGCGCATGGACGCGTTCTCGCCGTTCCATGTGCATGGGCTGGCCGACATGCTCGGCATGCGCAAGACGCGCTTGCCATGGACCATCCTTGGCGGCGCCATCGTCGGCGCGGTGTTTGTCTATGGCCTGATCCTCTATTCGGTCGAGATCGATTTTCCGCTCAATGTCGGCGGCCGGCCGCTGCATTCCTGGCCGGCCTTTCTCGTCATCGCCTTCGAGGCCGCGATACTTGGCGCTGCGCTGGCCGCATTCTTCGGCATGCTGGCCGCCAATCGCCTGCCCGAATATTACCACCCGGTCTTCAACGCCACGAGCTTCACCTATGCGCGCGGCGGCAAGTTCTATCTGCTCGTCGAGGCCGCCGATCCGAAGTTCCGCAAGGGCGTGACCAAGGGCCAGCTGACACGGCTCGGCGCCGAAACCGTCGAGGAGGTGGAGGCGTGAACATGCGCACGATCCTGCTGTCGGCAGCCTTGCTGGTCGCCGGCTGCCGGCAGGACATGGAGGACCAGCCGCGCTACGATCCGCTCGAAAGCAGCAACCAGTTCGCCGACGGCATGTCGGCGCGGGCGCCGGTCGAGGACACGGTCGCACGCGATGCCGATCTTTCGCCGGTACCCGACACTTTTCCCTATCCGGTCACGATGATGCTGCTGCGGCGAGGCCAGCAACGCTTCGACATCTTCTGTTCGCCTTGCCACGGCCGCGCCGGCGACGGCCACGGCATGATCGTCGAGCGGGGCTTTCCGGCGCCGCCGACCTATCACCAGCACGCGTTGCGCAAGGCGAGCGACAGGCATTTCTACGACGTCATCAGCAACGGCTATGGCGCCATGTATTCCTACGCGGCGCGTGTCCCGCCTGCCGACCGCTGGGCGATCGTCGCCTATATCCGCGCCCTGCAATATTCGCGCGATGCACCAATTGCCGAGCTGCCGGAAAGCCTGCGTGCCGAGCTCAATGCGGAGCCGGATCGATGATGCGGGCGATGATGCGGCTTGCCACCGAACGTTTGATTTTGCCGGCGCTTGCCGTGGCCGCCGTCGGACTTGTGCTTTGCGCCACGGGATTGGCCTTCGACTTCAGAGCCATGTTGGCCGGCTGGCTGCCTGCGGCGCTCTTCCTGCTCGGCCTGCCGCTCGGCGCGCTGACCATCCTGATGGTGCATGGGCTGACCGGCGGCCGCTGGGGCGAGGCAATCCGCCAGCCGCTGCGCGCTCTCGTCGCGACGCTGCCGCTGGCGCTGCTTCTGCTGCTGCCGGTTCTGCTCAGGCTCGACCTGGTCGTTCCCTGGGCGAGTGCCGACGCGGCTGCATTGCCCGAGACGGTGCGCCAGAAATTCTCTTATCTGAACGTTCCGTTCTTTTTGCTGCGCTTTGCCGCCTGCGCCGCGATCTGGCTGGTGCTGGCGTGGCGCGTGCTCGACTGGACAACGACCGATAGCGGTCGTGGCAGCGCCGGCCGCGGCAAGGCCTATGCCGCTGGATTGATTGCGCATGGGCTGGCTGTGACGATTTTTGCCATCGACTGGATGCTCTCGCTGGAGCCGGAGTTCTCCTCGACCATCTATGCGTTGCTGGAAGCGTCGGCCGAAGTCGTCGGCGCTTACGCCCTGCGATGACGGTACTGTGTGTTAACCGCTCGATCGAGGTCATGGCGGGCGGCGAGGAGGATGTCGCGCTCAGCGAGGATTTGGCCAACATGCTGTTCGGCTTCGTGCTGCTGTGGACCTACCTGTCGTTCATGCAATGGCTGGTGACCTGGGGCGGCGACCTGCCAAACGAGATCCGTTGGTACCTCATCCGCAGCAGCAATGGCTGGCAGTATCTGCTCTGGCTGCTGATTGCGCTGCAATTCGCGGTCCCCTTTGCCGGGCTGCTCAGCCGGGATCTAAAGCGCAGCCATGCCGGCCTGCTGTCGATCTGCGGCATCGTGCTGGCTGGCCACTACGTCGATGTCCTTTGGCGGATCAGACCGCCGTTGGCGGACGGCAATGTGATCGCATTCTGGTACGATCTTGCCGCGCTGGCAGGAGCTGGCGGCCTCTGGCTTGCGCTGCTGCTTTTCGTGCTTGGCCGGCCGGACCGGATCGCCCTCTGGTGCCGGAGGCCGGTCCATGGCTAGGGCAGCCCGCCATCCCGAAACGCGCGACGTCTGGCCGGGCGCGCTGCTTGCCTTCGCGGCCGGCCTGCTGCTGCTCCTGGCCGCAACAGTCATCGTCCTCGGGCTCGTCTTCGACACCAGGCCGTTCGGGCCGCTGCCGGGGCCATCATCGGTCGGCAACCGGGCCAGTCCAGCCTTGCAGCGCTTTCCAGAAGACGACCTCGCTGCCTTCCGCAAGGCGGAGGAGCAGGAGCTGAACAAGGTCGGCTGGGTCGACCGCACCGCCGGCATTGCCCGCATTCCGATCGAGGACGCCATGTGGGCGATCGTCAGCCATGGTTTGCCGAACTGGGGGCAGCCGGCGCCGGCCGCCGGCGCCGACTGCGGATTGGTCGAGGCCGAGATACCACGCGCGCCACAGGCCGCTCGCTGCCGGACCGCGCCAGCCCAGGGAGGCCGGCCGTGAAGGCCTGGCTAACCGCTTTTTCCCTTCTCGCGGCACTGCCGGCCATGGCCTTCGCACGCCCGGCCTTCGATCCCGAGATCGGCGCGCAGCTCAGCCTCAACCGGGTGTTTCGCGATGCGTCCGGCGAGCAGCGCACGATCGGCCAAATGCTTGCCGGCCGGCCGGCGCTGCTGATTTTCGGCTACGACAAATGCCCGAACCTTTGTGGTGTGACCCAACAGGCGGTCGCCTCGGATTTGAAAAAGACCTCGCTCGACCCCGACACCTATCGCGCTTTGTTCGTCTCGATCGATGCCGCCGACACGCCCGAAGATGCGGGCGATGCGCAAGCCACGGTCGCCGCGGCGGCCGACGCGAGGAACCTGTCGGCGTGGCGGTTCCTGACCAGTGCCGACGGCGCCGGCGGCGCCCTTGCCGCGGAAGCCGGCATCAGTTTCGACACCCGCGCCCGGATCGACCAATTCGCCCATCCGATCGCGGTCATCGCGCTGACGCCAAAAGGCCGGATAGCGCAGGTGCTGCCGGCGCTGAGCTTCACGCCGCGCGATCTTGAGCTTGCCCTCGTCGAGGCATCTTCCGGCAGGCTCGGCTCGATCGCCGATCATGTCTTCCTGCTCTGCGCCGGCTTCGATGCGTCCAAGGGGCGATATACGCCGGCGATCTGGGCTGCGTTGAAGCTCGCCAGCATCGTGATGGTGGTGGGGTTGGCGACGGCCATACTGCTGGCGCGCGGGAGGCGGGCGTGAGCTTCGGCATCCGGTTTTTCCCGCAGGAAGCCTCGTCCATCGCAGGCAGCGTCGATGCCTTGTTCTACACATTGCTGGCTTTCGCAGGCGCGCTCGGCCTGTTCCTGACCGTTCTCGTTGTCGGCTACGCCGTCAAATATCGTATCGGCTCCGCAGCCGACCGTACCGGGGCGCGTGCCCGCAGCCTGCCGCTGGAGATGACGTGGACCATTGCCAGCCTGGTGATCGCCTTCATCTTCTTCGGCTGGGGCGCAGTCCTTTTTGTCCGGCGCGACCGTCCGCCACCGGACGCCGTCGAGATCGCCGGCCTCGGCAAGCAATGGATGTGGGAATTCCGCCATCCCGGCGGCCAGCGCGAGATCAACGAGCTGCACGTGCCGGTCGGCAAGGCGGTGGTGGTGTCGCTGGCATCACAGGACGTCATCCACTCCTTCTACGTGCCAGCCTTTCGGGTCAAGCAGGATGCCGTTCCCGGACGCACGGCCAATGTCTGGTTCATCGCCACGCAGCCGGGGCGTTATCACCTGTTCTGCGCCGAATATTGCGGCACGCAGCATTCCGAGATGGGCGGCTGGGTGACGGTGCTGGCGCCGGAGCAATATGCATCATGGCTCGGCAGTCAAGGTGAAGGCGAAAGCCTTGCCACGAGCGGCGGGAAACTGTTCCGCGCGCTCGGCTGCTCCGGCTGTCACGGCAATTTCAGCAAGGTGCGGGCGCCCGGCCTCGATGGGGTTTTCGGCCAGCCGGTGGCGTTGGCCAACCGGCAGACGGTCATCGCCGACGAACGCTATCTGCGCGATTCGATCCTTGTCCCGAACAAGGAAATCGCCGCCGGCTACCAGCCGGTGATGCCGAGCTTCGACGGTCTCGTTGACGAAGCCGAACTGCAGATGCTGATGGCCTATCTCAAATCCCTATCGCTCCAATCTCCCTCGTTCCCGGCGGCAAAAAACGAGGCGCCGCAATGAGCAGCGATTTGGCGTCGGCAAGCTATCTCGCAGAAGGTGCCGGGCCGCGCTCCTGGCTGCTGACAACAGACCACAAACGGGTGGCGTGGCTCTATTTCGTCTCGCTGACGGCCTTCTTCTTCCTCGGCGGAACCTTTGCCGTGCTGATGCGCATCGAGCTTGCGACGCCGGCCGGCGACCTGGTCTCCGACGATGTCTACAACCGGCTGTTTTCGCTGCACGGCATCATCATGGTGTGGTTCTTCCTGGTGCCGTCGATCCCGGCAACGCTCGGCAATTTCCTGCTGCCGCTGATGATCGGCGCGCGCGACCTCGCCTTTCCCCGGCTCAACCTGGCAAGCTGGTACGTCTTCATGTTCGGCAGCCTGTTCGCGCTCGCCTCGGTGGTTTTGGGCGGCGTCGACACCGGCTGGACCTTCTACACGCCGCTGTCGACGCTCTATGCCAACGGGTTTGTCTCGACCGCGGCATTCGGCGTTTTCATCGTCGGCTTTTCGACGATCATGACCGGCATCAATTTCATCGTCACCGTCCACACCTTGCGAGCGCCTGGCCTCACCTGGTTCCGGCTGCCGATCTTCGTCTGGACCCTGTACGCCACCAGCCTGGTGATGGTGCTGGCGACGCCGGTGCTTGCAGCATCGCTGATCCTCATCGTGCTGGAGCGCGTCTTCGGCATCGGCATCTTCAATCCCGACCTCGGCGGCGATCCGCTGCTGTTCCAGCATCTGTTCTGGTTCTACTCGCACCCCGCCGTCTACATCATGATCCTGCCAGGCATGGGAGTGGTCTCGGAAGTGCTGCCTTGCTTTAGCCGCCGGCCGCTGTTCGGCTACAAGGCCGTCGCCCTGGCTTCGATGGCGATCGCCGTCTTCGGCTTTCTCGTCTGGGGCCACCACATGTTCGTCAGCGGGCAGTCGGCCTATGCCGGCGTGGTGTTTTCGTTCCTGTCCTTCTGCGTCGCGATCCCATCGGCGATAAAGGTCTTCAACTGGAGCCTGACGCTGCGCAAGGGCGAAATCAGCTTCGAGACGCCGATGCTTTATGCGCTGTTCTTCCTGGCATTGTTCACCTTCGGCGGGCTGGCCGGCCTTTTCCTTGCCGCGCTCGCCATCGACGTCCACGTTCACGACACCTATTTCGTCGTCGCCCATTTCCACTACATCATGGTAGGCGGCATGGTGACCGCCTACATGGCAGGGCTGCATTTCTGGTGGCCGAAACTCACCGGCCGAATGTATTCGGAGGTTTGGGGCCGTATAGCCGCGGCTGTGACCTTCATCGGCTTCAACCTGACCTTTTTTCCGCAATATGTGCTCGGCTTTCTGGGCATGCCGCGGCGCTACCATACCTATCCGCCGGAATTCGCTTTCTGGCACATTCTGTCGTCGGCAGGCGCCGTGGTGCTGGCGATCGGCTATCTGATGCCGCTCCTCTACTTGGCATGGTCGCTGTTTCGAGGCGCGCAGGCGCCGGCCAATCCGTGGCGAGCGACCGGGTTGGAATGGCAAACAAGCTCGCCGCCGCCAGCGCATAATTTCGATCGCATGCCGACCGTCACCAGACCAGCCTACGACTATCCGATGAAAGGCCTGACCGAGAAACGGTCGGACCCGGTGGAGGATCTGGTTTGAAGTCACCGACGACAAGCATCGCCTTCGACCGGCCGGCTCGCGAAACGGCAGCCGACAGCTTTGCCATGTGGGTGTTCATCGGCTCCGAGGTGATGCTGTTCGGCGCCATCCTGCTCGTCTTCATGTTTGCCAGGTTGAGTTACGGCGACGCCTTCGCCGGCGCGGCGAAGCATCTGTCGCTGCCATTGGGCACCGCCAACACCGTCGTCCTGATCACCAGCAGTTTCGCTATGGCGCTCGCCCATATGTACACGGCCGCGCGGCGATGGCGCGCCGCTGGCTGGGCATTGGCTGCGACGGCGCTGCTCGGCGTCGTCTTCCTGGCGATCAAGGCGACGGAGTACGCCAGGGAATTCGGCGAAGGGCTGGCGCCGGTGCTCGGCGCACCTTTCATCTATAAGGGCCCGGATCCTGTTCATGCCGAATTCTTCTTCGGCCTCTATTTCGCGATGACGTCACTGCACGCCTTGCATCTGATTTGCGGCGTAATCGTCATCGGCGGCATCCTTGCGCTGTGGCCACGCACGATCGAGGCCAGCCGGTTCCGGCGCGTGCAGGCAATCGGCCTCTATTGGCATTTCGTCGATGTCGTCTGGGTCTTCCTGTTCCCCGTCCTCTATCTGATCAACAGATGAGCGAGTTCCGCAAACTCACGCTTGCTTATATCGGGCTTTTAGCCTTGCTGGCCCTGACCGTCGGCTCGTCCTTCCTCGCGCTCGGCGGCTTCAATTCGGCACTCAATCTGGTGATCGCCGCGGCCAAGACCGCCGTCATCGCCATCCTGTTCATGCATCTGGCCAGCGACGGCGTCCTGCCACGTCTTGCGGTCGCTGCTGCCGGGTTTTGGCTGATGATCCTGTTCGGGCTGACGCTGATCGGACAATAGGCCGAAGCGGCGCACCTCGTGATGCCTTGCCTGCGCTCGGACCGGCCTCATACGGCCCGCTTTTGCCCGGCCGCCAGCGTAGAAATCTTTTGGCCGTGGCCATTGAGTTGCCGGGCCTCGTCCTCGGCTGCGTCTTCGAGCTTGGCGACGAGCAGATCCTTGAGGTCGCCAACCTCTTCCTCGATGTCTTCGATGGGTACACCGGCATCGGCCGCCTCTTCCTTGCATTCCCTGGCGAGGATTTCCGCCTCCCTTTCAAGCTTGATCGGAGGCGGCGGCACATGAACGTTTTCGTGGATCCAGTCCTGCAAGAATTCTATCGCACTGTCACTCATGGCGCGCACCTATAGCGGCAACCCTGTAGTGCACATTAACGTACGTGCTGCAAAATGGATGCTTGGCAACGCCGGATTTCGAATAGCGATACTTGACGATAGCGTGATCGCCCTAGGGGCTAGAGCTTCTGCAGCCAAATCGGATTATCGGCGTCGCGGAAATGCGGCTAGCCAGACAGTTGGAGCGAGATCTAATTTGAAAGCATCCCGCCCTAAGACGTGTTGCGCCGCCGCGCCGGTGTTGCTCGATTCGGATCGCTTGTCGGCCGACCATCGTCATCGGCAGCAGCCGGTCGTGTCGGCCGCTCAGCGGCGCGGTCGACGCGCATTTTGCGTTTATGCGCCACCCAGAACGGCAAGAGCTCGGCAAGAAAACTGTATATCGTGGTCTTCATCGGCATGCTCCGGACAACGGTTACAACTCGTGTCCCGCATTTCCGTTCCGCCAAAGAGTTGCGTTCCGACAAATCCGTCGCTTCTATAATTGCGATTCGATCGGCAGGCAGCCAACCAACGCTGCAACGATGCGCCGATAGAGACTGGCCTCCGGTTCACGCGAATATTGCCGCATCTCGCCATCCGCCATGCCGAGCCAGCGCAAGGCGCCTTTGTCCAGGACCAGCTGGTAGCTCGTCTGCGGTGACTTTTCGTGCTCGAACAGCCGGCGCAACTCCATCACCAGATTGGCATCGTGGAAAAGCACGCCCATTTCCGCATTCAACGACACCGAACGCGGATCGAAATTGAAGGAACCGACAAACCCCAGCGTGTCGTCGACCGTAAAGGCCTTGGTATGGAGGCTGGCTCCCTTTGAGCCGAAAACGGAGATGTTGGCCTGGCGGTTGAAGGGTTGCAATTCGAAAAGCTGGATACCTTTTTTAAGCAGCTTGCGGCGGTATTTGGCATAGGCGCCGTGCACGGCGGCGACGTCCGTCGCGGCGAGCGAGTTGGTCAGGATTGCAACCTCGGCGCCACGATCCACCAGCTTCGACAGGATGGCCAACCCGGTGCGGCCGGGGATGAAATAGGGCGAGACGATTTCGAGCCGCTGTCTGGTCGCCGCGATAGCGGGAAGCAGCTCCTTGGTCAGCCAGTTCCTGCGCCGCTTGCCGCGCACCTTTTCCGGCGGATCGGAAATGACGCGAACGCCTTTCGTCCAGCAGACCTCGTTATGCGCCGCAATGAACTCCGTGATCGTGCGCCAGGCACTGAGGCTGTTCAAAAGCTGGCCGTCCATCGACGCATCGAGATTATCGAGGAAATCGGCGCGCGAGCCCACCGCAGCCGGGTTGAGCAGCTGGATCGGCTTTGCCGCCTCGCAATTCCAGAACGCCTCGAAGATCTGCATCGTCTGCCCAACGGCAGGACCGAGAAGCAACAGGTCGAGATCACGGAAATTTGTCTCCGCGGCGTCGAAATAGGCATCGCCGATATTTCTTCCTCCGACGATGGCCAGGCTCCCGTCGGCGATCCAGGCCTTGTTGTGCATGCGGCGGGTCATCGCAAACAGCCGGGCGACCATCTCCAGCGAGCGAAAGATGCTGCCGTTCCTCATGCCGCTGGGGTTGAACAGCCTCAGCTCGATGTTCTTGTAGCTGTTGAGCGCCAGGTAAGCGGCGTCGCTGTTGCGCGGATTTATATCGTCCAGCAGCATGCGGACGCGGACACCGCGCTCCGCCGCCTTGACGACCTCCTGCATCAGCAGCCGGCCGCTATGGTCGTCGTGCCAGAGATAGTACATCAGGTCGAGGCTGCTGGTGGCACTGCGCGCGGCAAGGATTCGTGCGGCAAACGCGTCATAATTGTCGGCGATCAGCACCAGCCCGCTATTGCCGGCAGCGATCTTGTCCCGGGCAAACCGCGAAATGGCTGTATCCATAAAGTGCACCGACAAACATCAGCGAAGCAAACCGTCTGAAATCTGACTAACAACCCTTCAGGTTCATTCTGGTTGCAGTCGCGGCTGCCGTATCGCGTCCAGGTTCAGCCGGGCCTTGATCGGCAGATGATCGGAAGCCCGCTGCGCCAGCGGCGTCTTGTGCACCTCGATGCTGGAAATCAGGTGCGGCGGCCTGGCCAGGATGCGGTCGAGCGCAAACAGCGGAAAGCGCGACGGAAAACTCGGCAGAACCGCATCGATCGGACCGAAATGCGGCAGCAGGGCCAGCAGCGAAGACCTGTTGCGGACGCGCCATTCGTTGAGGTCGCCAAGCAGGATTGTTGGCCGCAGAACCGGGTGCGTGGCTTCGACAAGTGCGTTGGCTTGCTGCGAGCGCGAGCGCCGCAGCAAGCCGAAATGCGCGGCTATGATCCTAAGCGAGACGCCCTTCAGCTCCAGGTCCGCGATGACCGCGCCGCGCGGCTCCAGGCCGGGCAGCCGGATCTGGTTCACGCTTTCGACCACGCCACGGCGTGCCAGGATCAGATTTCCGTGCCAGCCATGGCTGCGGCGGTTTTCCGGGACATGGGTGGGGACGAGGTCGCTGTCCCGCTCGAGCGCCGCGAGATCCAGCAATCCCTGCCTGCTTCCGGTTCTTTCGTCGGCCTCCTGCAAAGCAATGATATCGGCATCGAGTTCCTTGACCACGGCTGCGACCCGCTCCGGATCGAACCTGCCGTCGGTGCCGACGCATTTATGCACATTGTAGGATGCGACCGTAGTGCATGAAATTTCATTGCCGGGTGCCGCAAACCGCGGCACTTCCCTTCGCAGCGCAGCGCCAAGCGACCTTGGGAGGGTAGGCGATCGATCCAGCATGTGGTCCATTTGCTGTTGAGTCGGCGAGTGGCGGCCATTGCGATTATGGCGCGTGCGGAGGTCTGAAACAACGACGACCTTGGAAAACCGTTCCACCACCCGGCCTCGGCGCGCCCGCGGTCTGGAACCCTGACGGGCAACAACACGTTTCGGGAAGGCAGCGCAGTCAACGGAGAAGTCGAATGCAGTCCTTAGCCGCAGATTCCGCCCCCCGCCCAGGCCCGCTCAGGATTGTCCCGTTTGATGGAACCGTGACCGTCCGGTTCTCCGATGCCATTATTGCGTCGAGCGAGCGGGCAAAGGTGCTCTATGAAGACGGCCATGATCCTGTTTTCTACATACCCTTCGAGGACATCTATTTCGACCTCTTGGAGAAGACGAACACGACGAGCCACGGCCCGCTGAAGGGCACGGCAAGCTATTGGCGTGTTCATGCGGTCGGTTCGTCGGCAGAAGACTTCATGTGGGCCTACGAGACGCCCGACACCCCGGCATTGGCGATCGCCCGCCATGGTGCGTTCGATCCCGGCAGGGCGCGGATCGACGCCGATCCCGCGGAAGACAAGCGGCACACGCCGCACGTCACCGAGTAGACCCACATCGGCGACAGCCGCCAGCTGTCCGTCAGCTCGCGAACTCTTCCCTGAGAATGCGCAGGCCGTCTTCGTATTTCGCTGTCGAGGCACCGATCTGCCGTGCCTGCCATAGATTGTCGGCGAGATCGGCGCGCTTGACCGGCAATGCCAGCGGGCTGGCCGCAGCCCTGCGAACGAACGCGGCATCGCCCTCGTTCGGCCGCCGCGTCATGGCATCGACGGCCGATACGATGGATGGCCCGAACCCGGCCGCCTCAAGCCGGTCGCGGTTCCAGCCGTCGCCTTTTTCGATGACGTCGTGAAGATAGGCGATGGCTTTCTGGTCGAGCGTTTCGACGGCATCGACGACCCGGCGGCAATGTTCGATATAAGGCCGCCCTGTCTTGTCCGTCTGCCCGGCATGAGCCTGTTCGGCGATTTTCGCTGCGCGATAAAGCACGCTCATTGGGTCGACCCCGTAACGAACAGCGCATGTCCTGGCTAACGCGCCATCGTCAGCGCGAGTTCCGATGCACCGCGGGAACCCTGCTGCCTCACTTGCGAGCTGAATGCCGCGGCGGCGGGCGCGATAGTCAGGAGACGCGTTCAAAACTGTCGAGGCTGGTTCCAAACGCGCGCCAGGCGGGGAGTTTCCTGGCACGGGCCGGGGCACCTTCCTGTTCCGCCGACAAAGCAGCATCCGCAACGGTGTGCCACAGCATCTCCAGCTTCCCGTTCCTGAGGATGCCGGTATAGCTCACCGCCGCGGCTCCGACCCGCCCTTCGGCCGCGCAGGTGAAGCCGATGACATCTCCATGGCAGGCTCCGAACAGCGGCACGGTCATGCCGAAGAAGGCGCTGTCCTCTAGCGCCGTCCTGAAGGTTCCGCTGATCCGTCCGCCCTCTTCGCTGGTCAGTTCGACCACCGACCCGTACTGATTCCGCCAGGTGCCCAGCCAACTCATCGCTGCTCCTCCTGATTGCTACCACAGGGATTGCGCTAACACACGGCCGCCAAGCCGCGGCCGAGGCAGCGGCCTTCAATCAGCCGCGATGCCGGCCGTCGACATCTGAACGAAGCGCAGCGGCGCTTCCAGCTTCCAGCTGATGCCGTGCCTGGCGAATTCCAGGCGGCCGGTGCCGCTGAGCGCCTGCGGCGTGACGCGTTTGAGCACAACCGTTCCGAAACCGCGTCGCGTGTTTTCATCCACCAATGGTCCGTCCAGCTCCCGCCAGACAAGGCGGAAGCCATCGCTGCCATCGGCGGCTGGGGTCACGGTCCATTCGACCTCGACCCGTCCGTCATGGTGCGACAGCGCTCCGTGCTTTACCGAATTGGTGGCCAGCTCGTGAAAGGCAATGCCGAGATATTGCACGGCGTTCGGCTGCAGCATGATCATCGGCCCGCTCATCGACAGCCGGGCCTGTGTCGCGAAGGCCTTGGTCTGGGCATGGATCAATTCGCCGATGGTCGCGCCACGCCATTCCGCATCGACCAGGAGGTCGTGCGATTCCGAAAGCGCCATGATGCGTTCCCGGACCCGTGAAAGGAAGGCCTCTGGCGTACCCGCCAGCTTGCTGGTCTCGCGGATCATCGAGACGATCACCGAATACTGGTTTTTAACGCGATGGTTGACTTCGCGCATGAGTGTGCGGATGCGCCGTTCGCTTTCCTTGTGGGGGCTGATGTCGCGCGCGATCTTGGAGGCGCCGATGATACGTCCGATGCCGTCGCGTATCGGCGAGATGGTGAGCGAAACCGGAACCAGGGTGCCGTCCTTGCGCTGCCGGATAGTCTCGTATGAAGGAATCCGTTCGCCGGCGCGAATGCGGCTGATGATCATGGCTTCCTCATCCAGGTGGTCGGGCGGGATGAGGATCGTCACCGGGCGCCCGATCGCCTCGGCGGGCGTATAGCCGAACAGGCGTTGTGCCGCGTCGTTCCAGCTGGTGATAATGCCGTTCAAGTCTTTGGACACGATGGCGTCCATCGAGGATTCGACGATGGCGGCGAGCCTTATGCCGGCGTCGTCGGCCAGCGTCTGCATGCGCAGGTCGAGCAGGGTGTTGATGGCACCGACAACCTCGCCGGCTTCATTGCGAAGCAGGACCGGATGCGCACTGAACGGGATGAGTTGGCCGTCCGGCCGCTCGGCGATGGCTCGGCCCCCACGAACGTCCCGCTCCTCGAGCAAGGCAACGGCCATTGGACACTCGTCATGCGTCATCGGTCGCCCGTCGAGGTGGCGAAGCTTCCATGACCCGCACCAGCGATCCTGGCCGATAACCGGACGATATCCCCAGAGATCGGCAGCGGCTTCGTTGAAGAAGGTGATGTAGCCTTGTTTGTCGGTGGTGTAGACGGCCACAGGCAACGCCTGCATCAGATCGGCGGAGGAAACTTGCGGGATCCCGCCAGTCCTTAGTTCAACGACGTCCACCAGTCCCCCGCTCTGCTTGGCTTGCCGACGGATTGCTACGTCATCTAAATGCGCGCGAGCGTTTTCGGTTCCGTTCGATCCGCTTTCGGACATTCAGGCTGATTTGCGTTTCGGGGCCGTTCTCGGCTTTTTGCTGGGAGCCTTGCCGCCTTCCTGCGCCAGGCTTTTGCGCAGAACATCGGCGAGATTGATGACGTTCGTCTTGGGCTCAGGTGCCGGCTTGGGCGGTTTCTTGCCCTTGCGCTTGGCCTCGATCATTGCAACCAGCGCCTTTTCATAAGTATCGTCGAACTTCGACGGGTCGAATTTGGCGGGCTTCTTGTCGATCAGCAATTGCGCGATTTCCAGCATCTCGGGATCGACCTTGCGAGCCTTCAGCCCTTCGAACACCGCGTCCGCCGCGACCACTTCATTGTGGTTGCGTAATTCCGTCATCAGCATGCCCTTGCCCAGTGGCTGGATCAGCACCTCTCGGCCTCGCTGGTACAGCACGACGCAGGAGCGGGCTGCCACTTTCTTCCTGGCCATGGCGTCCCGGATCACCGCGAAAGCCTCCGTGGAGGGCGCGTCGGCCGGAACGAGATAGTAGGGTTTTTCGAGGTAGCGTGCGTCGATTTCGGCGGCAGGCACGAACTCGCCGATTTCGAGCGTATGCTGCGATACCATCTTCAGTTTCTTGATTTCGTCCGGCTCTATATGGATGAACTCACCCTTTTCGACCTCATAGCCTTTTACCTGCTCGGCCGCCTCGACCGTGTCGCCGGTCTCCTCGTCTAGATAGGCGCTCTTGACCGGGAGACCGTCTTTGCGGTTCAGGATCCTGAAATGCACTTTCTCGGCCTCGCTGACGGCACCGATGATCTTGACGCCACAGGAAACCGATCCGACTTTCATAAAGCCCTTCCAGGCAGCTCGCGGCGTCGCCATGTCGATCACTCATTTGTCGAACGGACGGAACGGCTGCGCGCGGAAATCGTTCCGCCATGGCAGGCTGTTCCATATGCCGGCCCGGACGTTCGTTTCATTTTCGTCAGGGGAATAGCGGAATGGCCCAACGCAGCGCAGGATTGCTCATCTTTCGCCGAAGGGAAGGACATCTCCAGGTCTTGCTGGTGCATCCGGGCGGACCATTCTGGGCGAAGAAGGACGACAGCGCATGGTCGATCCCGAAGGGCTTGGTCGACGAGAACGAGGACGAGCTGGGGGCAGCAAAACGCGAGGCCGAAGAGGAGCTAGGCGTCGCCATCGATGGTGTTTTCGAACACCTTGGCAGCTACAGGCAGCCGGGCGGCAAGCTCGTCATCGCATGGTGCGTCGAGGCGGATTTCGACAGCGACGCCATCAACAGCAACACCTTCGTCATGGAATGGCCGCCAAGGTCCGGCTCGATGAAGGAATTTGCCGAAGTCGACAGAGCGGGCTGGTTCTCCCTGCCTGAAGCCAACCTCAAGATCCTGAAAGGCCAGCGCGCCATGCTGGCGGACTTTGCCGGTCGGCATGGCGACGGATGAATTTGTTTCAGCCCAGTTCTTAGGGCAGTGCTCGGGCTTCCTCACCGCTCTGCTTTAAGCGCGTTGCGGCCGCAGCGTGCGCAACGTGATCGAATAGCGGTGCTCCGCAACCGGCGGAATGCTGTGCTCCCATTCGCTGCGCGCGGCGCCCGTCATCAGATAGGCCGATCTTGGCTCGACGGTGACCGTCTTGCGGTCCCATCGCGTGCCGTTTTTCCGCCGCAGGCGAAAGCTGCAGGCGGCCAGCAGGGAAACACCGGCGACGGCCTCGAAATGAGGCTTGTCGCGGTGCCAGCCGATACCGGCGCCCGGCCGGTACTCGTTGATCAGCACCTGCACGAAGGTCTCGGCGGGCAGGCGGGCGAAGGCTGCAACCTTTTCCCTGAGCGGCAGCAGAAAGCCGGGTATCGGCGGTGCCTCGACGACTTCGCGCCGGTCGTAATCATAACGCAGCCCAAAACCGACCACCCGCCGGTTTGCCAGATGGCCGTGAAAGTCGAAGGCCTGAAAAGGCAGGCTTGCGAGCTGGCTCGCCAACGCTGCTTCTTCGTCCGGCGTGATCAGTTCGGGCCGGTAGCGGAATCCTTCCGGCAGGTCGTCGGCGGCGGCAAAGAGTTCGCCCTGGCGGGCTGCTGCCGATGTCTTGGGCGATGGCATCAACCGTATTTGGTGAAGCCGGCCCGTAGCGGCAAGGCTGCTTCGGCAGCAAGGAACCTCGCTCTCCGTGCAGGGTTATTCACATGACGATATGGAATGGAGCACTGCCGAGCATTGGACCTGTCGAGGATGCCTTCAACTGCGATCAGAAGCATCGATTACCAACCGGCGACGAGGATCCTCTCCGTATGGTTCGTCCCGAGCGGAAACCGCCATGATTACGAGGACGTGCCGCCGCAGGTCCACGCGACATTCTGCAAAGCCTCGTCAAAGGGCCGGTTCTTCAACGAGCATATTCGCGACCGGTACAAATACCATCTGGTCGAGCAGAGTCATTCGAGCTGAGCCTTCAGCCGCTTCTCAACCACGATCTCGGCTCTCCGCCATGCCTGGCCGCGTGGTGGCAATGAGCGGACTTCGCAGTTGGCGAGCGACCTGATATTGATCATGGTCCCCACCCAAAACATCGAAAGCTTGGAATGTCCGCCGAAGCCGAAAAAAACCGAGCGAAGGCGAGACCTGGCCGAAACCCGGCAAGCTCGGAGCACTGATCGCTCAATCGCTGACCGAAAATGCCAAAGCCCGGTTCGAGGTGGATTCTGCCCCCGGCAAAGGAACGCGGGTGACCATCGTGTTCAACAGATCGGCCGCCCTCGCGACGTAGCCGGTCGAGCAAGCGCCGCCATTCGAGGCCATCCGCCTCAGCCGGGCCCCTCCATCACCTTGCGCGTGTGGCGGGCGATGACACCTTCTTCGTCGGTCGCCACGACGCGGACTTCGACCTTGCTCTCCGCCTGGCTCATCAGCGCGGCATGAGAGCTGTTGGCGGCCTCGTCGATCGCCACGCCGAGCCAGTCAAGCCTGTCGCAAATCGCTTTACGGGCCGTGGCCGAGTGCTCGCCGATGCCGGCTGTGAACACCAGGCATTCCAGCCCGCCCAGCGTGTTGGCGAGGGCGGCAACTTCCCTGGCGGCGCGGAAGGCGAAAAGCTCCACCGATTCGCGCGCCCGGCGGTCGTCACTGGCTTCCAGCGTGCGCATGTCGCCGGAAATACCGGACACGCCGAGCAGCCCGGATTCCTCATAGAGCATGTCTTGCAGCGCCTCTCCCGAAAGGCCTCTTTCCAGCAGCAGGTACAAAAGCACGCCCGGATCGATGGCGCCGCAGCGTGTGCCCATGACCAGGCCGTCAAGCGCCGAAAACCCCATCGTCGTATCGATGCTTCGCCCGGCGCGCATGGCGCACAGGCTCGCCCCGTTGCCGAGATGGGCGACGATGGTTCTTTTCGCCGCCAGATCAGGCGATATCTGCTTGAGCCGGCCGGCAACATATTCGTAGGAAAGCCCGTGAAAGCCGTAGCGGTGGATGCCGTCTGCCTCATAGCGGCGCGGCAGCGCAAAACGGCTGACCAGAGGCTCGATGGTCCGATGGAAGGCCGTGTCGAAACATCCGACCTGCGGCAGGTCGGGCCGCAGCGCGGCAAGCGCCCGGATTGGTGCGAGGCTGCGTGGTTGGTGCAATGGCGCAAGCGGGGTCAGCCTGTCGAGAGCCTCGACAACTGTCGGCGTCAGGCGGACAGGTTCGACGAACTCGCGTCCGCCATGGACGATGCGATGGCCGGCGGCGATCAATTTCCTTCCGCCAAGTTCGTTCTCGATCCATTGCAGCATCTGGCCGATGGCTAAATCGGGCGATGCGTCCGCGGCAAGTGGCCGATCGCACTGCAGCTCCCCATCGGCGGCTTTCGCGGTCAGCCTTGGCGCATCGCCCAGATCCAGCGAACCGCGCGAGGCAAGATCCGGCTCGGCGGACACTCCAAGATCGTAAAGCCCGAACTTGATGCTCGACGAGCCGGCATTCAACGCAAGGATCGATCGTCGCATTAATCGCCGGCCCTCGTCGCGCCGTCCTGCGGCCAGGACCATTTCTGGATCTCGGGCATGTCCTCGCCATGTTCGCGGACATAGGCCGTGTGCTCAGCCAATTTCCCGTGCAACGCCGCGGCAAGATCCTTCGCCCGCTCGGCCAGCCCCGGCACACGCGCGATCGCGGCGAGCGCCAGATGATAGCGGTCGAGCTGGTTGAGCACCACCATATCGAACGGCGTCGTGGTCGTGCCTTCCTCGCGAAAGCCGTGCACATGCATGTTGTCGTGGTTGGCGCGCCGGTAAGTCAGACGGTGAATGAGATAGGGATAGCCGTGATAGGCGAAGATGACCGGCTTGGCCCTGGTGAACAGTGCGTCGAACCTGTCATCGGCAAAGCCATGCGGATGCTCGGAATTCGACTGCAAAATCATCAGGTCGACGACATTGACGACGCGGATATTCAGGTCCGGAATGCCCGAGCGCAGGATATCGGCTGCAGCCAGCGTCTCCAGCGTCGGCACGTCGCCGGCGCAGGCCAGGACCACATCCGGATCTTCGCCCTTGGCAACCGTCCCGGCCCATTCCCAGATGCCGGCGCCGGCCTTGCAGTGTGCTTCCGCGTCTTCGGCGGACAGCCATTGCGGCGCCGGCTGCTTGCCGGCGACGATGACGTTGATGCGGTTGTAGGTTTTCAGGCAATGGTCGGTGATCCACAGCAGCGTGTTGGCGTCGGGCGGGAAATAGAGCCTGACCGTGTCGGCCTTCTTGTTGGCGACGAAATCGGCAAAGCCTGGGTCCTGATGGCTGAAGCCGTTGTGATCCTGTCGCCAGACATGCGAGGTCAGCAGGTAGTTGAGCGAGGCGATCGGCTTGCGCCAGGCAAGTTCGCCGGAGGTCTTCAGCCATTTGGCGTGCTGGTTGACCATGGAATCGATGATGTGGACGAACGCCTCGTAGCACGAGAACAGGCCGTGGCGGCCGGTCAGCAGATAGCCCTCCAGCCAGCCTTGGCAAAGATGCTCGCTGAGCACTTCCATGACGCGGCCGTCACGGGAAAGATGGACGTCGTAAGGCTCGATCCGCTCCATCCAGATCCGATCCGTGACCTCGAACACGTCGTCGAGGCGGTTGGAGGACGTCTCGTCGGGTCCCATCAGCCGGAAATTCCTGGCCTCGGCGTTCAAGCGGATCACATCGCGAAGATAGCTCCCGACGGTCCGCGTCGCCTCCCCGACAGTGCCGCCCGGACGCGGTACGTCGAGCGCCAGGCCTTTCCAGTCGGGAAGCACGAGGTCCTGTTTCAGCAGGCCACCATTGGCGTAGGGGATAGCGCCCATTCGTCTTGGTCCTGTTGGCGCAAGCGCTGCGAGCTCCGCCAGGAGATGGCCGCCTTCGTCGAACAGCGTCTCCGGTTCGTAGCTGCGCATCCAGTCTTCGAGGATCTGCCGGTGCGCCGCATCGCCGCGTGCATTCGACACCGGGACCTGGTGCGAGCGCCAGAAATCCTCGACCTTCTTGCCGTCGACCTCTTTCGGCCCGGTCCAACCCTTTGGGCTGCGCAGCACGATCATCGGCCACAGCGGCCGCTCTCCCTTCCAGCCCGCGGCTCGTGCGGGCTCCTGGATGGAGTGGATCCGGCCGAGCACGGTATCGAGCGTGCTGGCCATCTCCCGATGCATCGGGGCAGGCTCATGGCCTTCCACGAAAAAGGTTTCGTAGCCATAGCCGAGGAACAGGCTGCGCAACGCCTCGTCTTCCATGCGGCCGAGGATGGTCGGGCTGGCGATCTTGTAGCCGTTGAGATGCAGGATCGGCAGGACGGCACCGTCGGATGCCGGGTTCAGGAACTTGTTGGAATGCCAGGCCGCGGCGAGCGGGCCGGTCTCGGCTTCGCCGTCGCCGACGACGCAGGCAACCACAAGGTTCGGATTGTCGAAGGCGGCGCCGAAGGCATGGACAAGCGCATAGCCGAGCTCTCCGCCTTCGTGGATCGAGCCGGGCGTCTCCGGAGCCGCGTGGCTCGGCACTCCGCCGGGAAACGAGAACTGCCGGAACAGCTTGCGCAGGCCGTCTTCGTCCCCGCCGACCTCGGGATAGATTTCGCTGTAGGTGCCCTCGAGCCAGGTGTTCGCGACCATTGCCGGGCCGCCGTGACCCGGACCGCAGATGAACAGGACATCGAGACCACGTTCACGGATAATCCGGTTTAAATGCACATAGATGAAATTGAGGCCGGGCGTCGTGCCCCAATGGCCGAGCAGCCGCGGCTTGATGTGCTCGGGCCGCAAGGGCTCGCGCAAGAGCGGATTGTCGAGCAGGTAGATCTGGCCAACCGAGATGTAGTTCGCGGCGCGCCAGTAGCGGTCCATCAGATCGATCTGATCAAGGCCGGTCGGGTGCGCAGCGGTGCGGACCTCGTCGTTCATGGAAATGCCTCCGGAATACCCTCGTCCGTCGTTATCTGGAGTGGCGCCGCGTCGGAGAAAGGATTTGCCTCGAAATAAGTTTGGGCGGCGTGGCTAGCGCCCGCTTGCCGATCCTGCAACCCGCCTCGCCACACAAAAGCGGGTCGGTCTTTTGGGGAACCTCGGGGCTTGCTAACGGTTAGGGAGATGCACCGCATTGCTTGAATCCAAAGGGACTGCCGAGGCCCTGAGATACGAGCCGGCCGAGGTGGCGTTGAGCAGCTTGGGCGATTGTAGCGGAGGCGCCATAGGAGGAGCAAAAAGATGCTCGATCTCTCCCATGCCCGCAACCAAATGGTCGACATCCACTTGAGCCGCCGTGGCATTCGCGACCGCAATGTCCTTCAGGCGATGCGCGAGGTCCCGCGCGAGGCTTTCGTCGAGCCTGGTTTCGAAGAATTCGCCTATGAGGACGGGCCGCTGCCGATCGCCGAAGGTCAGACGATATCGCAGCCCTATATCGTTGCATTCATGATCGAAATGGCGGAGATCGGAGCCGGCGACCACGTCCTCGAGGTTGGCACCGGCTCGGGCTATGCGGCTGCCGTAATGAGCCGGATCGTCGAACGCGTCTACACGATCGAGCGCCACGCCGCGTTGGCTGAAACGGCAAGGCAACGGTTCAAAAAGCTTGGCTACGACAATATCGAAGTCCGCACCGGCGACGGCACCAAAGGCTGGCCCGAGGCGGCACCCTTCGATGCGATCCTGGTTGCGGCCGCCGGACCCGGCGCACCGCTCGCTCTGCAAGAACAGCTCGACGTCGCTGGCCGGCTTGTCATCCCGGTCGGCGATGAATTCGACTCGCAGCGCCTGCTCAAGGTCACCCGTACCGGCGCCGCAACCTACACCGAGGAGGATTTCGGCGGCGTGCGGTTTGTTCCGCTGATCGGCGAGCAAGGCTGGGGCGAGCCAGGCAGCGACAGCCAAATAGCGGCCGATCTTCCGCACCGGCATCAGCGCAGGAGCAGCCTGCCGCAGATGATAGCGGCCGCCGCCGAACCGCTTCCGGATTTCGACGATCCGGCCTTCGGTGCGCTGTTCGACCGGTTTGCCGACCGCCGCGTCGTCTTGCTCGGCGAAGCCAGCCACGGCACGTCGGAGTTCTACCGTGCGCGCGCCGCGATCACTCGCAGGCTGATCGAGAAGCATGGCTTCACCATCGTCGCGGTCGAGGCCGACTGGCCCGATGCCGCGGCGATCGACCGCTACGTCCGCCATCGACCGCCGCGGCCGGGCGCCGCGCCGCCCTTCCAGCGCTTTCCCACCTGGATGTGGCGCAACACCGACGTCGCGGCGTTCGTCGACTGGATGCGAGTGCGTAATGAGCGGATCAGCATTTCCTCCCGGCGGGCCGGATTCTATGGCCTAGACATCTACAATATGGGCGGATCGATTGCGGCGGTCCTGCAATATCTCGACCGGGTCGATCCGCAGGCGGCAAGGATCGCGCGCGAACGCTACGGCTGCTTGACGCCGTGGCAGAACGACCCGGCCACCTATGGCCGTGTCGCACTCACCTCCGGCTACCAGAAATGCGAGAAGGCCGTGCTCGAGCAATGCCGGGAACTGCTTTCCAGAGAGCTCGACTATGCGCAGCAGGACGGCATCGATTTCCTCGACGCGAGCCAGAATGCCCGTCTGGTCGCCTCCGCCGAGCGCTATTACCGCACCATGTATTACGGCGGCGCGCAATCCTGGAACCTGCGCGACACCCATATGTTCGAAACGCTGGAGCACCTGCTGCAGGCCCGCGGCCCGAACGCCAAGGCGGTGGTATGGGCACATAATTCCCATATCGGCGATGCCCGCTACACCGAGATGGGGATCGTCAGGGACGAAGTGAACATCGGCCAGCTCTGCCGCCAGCGTTTTGGCGACGAGGTTGCCTTGATCGGGCTCAGTACGCATTCCGGGACGGTGGCCGCCGCCACCGACTGGGACGGCGACATGGAAGTGAAACCGGTTCGGCCTTCCCACAACGACAGCTATGAGCGGCTTTGCCACGACAGCGGCGTCTCGCCTTTCCTGCTCGATTTCGAGCGCGACGACACGCTGCGCGAACGGCTTCTGGAGCGCCGGCTGGAACGCTTTATCGGCGTCATCTACCGGCCCGAAACCGAGCTCCACAGCCATTATGCGGACGCCTCGCTCGCCCGCCAGTTCGATGCTTTCGTCTGGTTCGATGAAACCAGTGCCGTGACGCCGCTTGGGCCGGAACATGCGGGGACAGGCCTTCCCGAGACCTATCCTTTCGGGCTGTAGCGAATTTGGACCCTGGGAAAGCGGAAAATCAAAAGAAGGAGGTCACCGATGGCCGGAAAAAAGACTCATGAGCAGCAATTGCGCATTATCGAAGAGCGCGAGAACACGAAAAACGCCGGCAAGGATTTCGACGCGGAAGCGGATTTGAAAAAGACCAGGCAAGAGCGCGAGGCGTTCCGGCGCGGTGCCGAGCTCAGATCGGACCCGAAGGACATTGCCGATCCCGACGACCGCAACATAATTCGCGGCGAGCACCAGGAAAGCGCCCACAACAAGCATCGCGCCGACCGCTGAAACGGCAGGATCGCTTGACGTTAAGATAGTACGCCGGTTCCGTTCCCTGATCTCGGATGCAGCGTTCGTGGCGACAAGTTGGCGGACGAGGGCCGTCTTGATCCCTGGCGCTATTCAGCAAAAAATGTCGCGGCGATAGCAATTGAGACGAGGCTCAGCATCGCCAGGCCTGCCTTGGCGACATGCGAAGCCTCCCAGACGTTGCGCAAGTCTCTCCAGTCGCCGGTCTGCTTTCGAGAGAACATTGAAAAAAACGTCGCGGCTGATTTCGGCATGGCAACGTCTTGCACCCAGAAATTATTGACGGGATGCGTTATCAACCAATAGGTCGCATGTTCCGCCAGCAAGAAGGCGAGCGCCGCCAAGGTCCACCAGAATCGAGCGCTTGGATAAGGCGTCAGGTAGAGCATGATGGCGAGGGCAATGATGCCGCCGATCTCGGCAAAGCCGCCGATCGTGAAGCCGGGATAATAGATCGCCTGCACTGATCTGTAGGTGGCCTCCTTGAGGCGCAACTTGCCGGGCAATTCCAGTGCGTGCACAAGTGAGAGCGCCATCGTGACAGCGACCAGAAGGACGGTGGCGATCATCAATGCGCGCATGTTCCTGCTCCCTGAATGATGCCCTCGTGGCGCGCGCGTACTTAGGGTGGTTGGTGATCCGGTAAAGGCAACGACACCCGACTTCGCCGGCAAGTCCGGTTCGGTCATTCCCCGATCTGGCTGGTCGACCGTTCGTGGACTGTGGCGCCGGTCTGTGAGTCGACCGCAGCCATGCTGACCTCGTAGCCCCAGAGCTTGCGGATATGGCGCAGCGTGGCGTCGCGGCTGCCGCCTTCCAGCACTATGCCGTCCTTGACCTTATGCTGCAGGCGCAGATGCCGATCGCCGAGCAGGTCCACGTCCACCACCTGGATGTCCGGCCGGCTGGCGCCGATGTCGTAGCTGTGGGCGAGTGCGGCGCGGATGCTCTCGTAGCCGCGCTCATTGTGTATCGAGGCGACTTCGTAGTGCGGATCGTTGGCCGCATCGGCAAGCACAAAGAACCGCCATTTCCGGATCAGGGTAGGGCTCAGATACTGGCGGATGAAGGACTCGTCGCGATGGTTGGCCCAGGCGTCCAGCAGGGTCTGGCGCCAGTCGCCATTGCCGGCGATATCGGGAAACCAGTCGCGGTCCTCGGCGGTCGGCGCGGTCGAGATGCGCTGGATGTCCTGCATCATGTCGAGGCCCAGCGCGTAAGGGTTGATGCCGGAAAAGCGCGGATCGTCGAAGCCCGGCTGGAAGATCACGTTCGAATGGTTGCGCAGCACTTCCAGCATGGCGCCTTCGCCGATCAGGCCGCGGTCGAACAAAAGGTTCATCAGCGTGTAGTGCACGAAGGTCGCGCAGCCCTCGTTCATCACCTGCGTTTGGCGCTGCGGATAGAAATACTGCGCGATGACGCGGACAATCCGGATGACCTCACGCTGCCAGGGTTCCAGGATCAGGCTGTTCTTCTCCAGGAAATAAAGCAGGTTTTCCTCGGGCAGCTTGAGCGATCTTCTGCGCTCCGCCATTGTATCCGTCTCGCGGGGCTTGGTGCCGTCCTTCGAAGGCGGCAGCGTGCGCCATAGGTCATTGTAGGAACGCTCCTCGTATTCCAGGCGCTCGCGAACGCCCTCGCGCTGCTTTTCCGACGACAGTTTCGGCGGCCGGTGATATCTGAACACGCCCTGTTCCATCAGCGCATGTGCGGCATCGAGGATCTCTTCCACCGCATCGACGCCATGCCGCTCCTCGCAGCGGGAAATGTAGCCCTTGGCGAAGTCGAGATAGCTGAGGATGGCGCTGGCGTCCGTCCACTGCTGGAACAGATAATTGTTCTTGAAGAAATGGTTATGGCCGAGTGCCGCGTGCGCCGTCACCAGGGCCTGCAGAGCCATGGTGTTTTCCTCCATCAGATAGACGATGCAGGGATTGGAATTGATGACGAGTTCATAGGCGAGCCCCCGTCCGCCTTTGCGATAGAGCAATTCCTGGTAGAGGTAGTGCTTGCCGAACGACCAGTGCCGGTACATCAGCGGCATGCCGACAGAGGAATAGGCGTCGAGCATCTGTTCTGAGGAGATGATCTCCATCTGCACCGGATAGACGTCGAGGTGGAGCTCTTCCGTGGCGACCGCCTCGATGGTCTCGTACGCACGCGACAGCGTCCTGAAATCCCAGTCGGAACCGGAAAACAGCAACCCGGATTTGCTCGCCATCAGCCCCCTCTTTCAGCGCTCTTTTGATAACCCGGCTGTCTGGCGAAGAGCTGGCGGAAAACCGGGTAGATGTCGGCCGCCGTGGCGATGCGGCTCATCTGGAAGTTCGACCACCTCAGCTTGACCGCACTGTAGGCACGCCACAGCGACGTGCCGTTGTCGGTGGCGCCGAAGATGTGGCTCTCACGCTCGTCGAGGATCTCGACATAGGCGAAATACTGGCAAAGCCGCATGATCTGTTCGTCGAGCAAGGCGATGCAGCGCTCGGAATCGGTGACGAAATTGTCGCCGTCCGAGGCCTGGGCGACATAGATGTTCCATTCGCGGCTGGGATAGCGTTGCTCGACGATGCGGTGCATCTCCTCGAGCGCCGTGGAAACCACCGTGCCGCCGCTCTGAGTGTTGTAGAAGAAGGTTTCCTCGTCCACCTCCTGCGCCTCGTGCGTGTGGCGAATGAAGACGACCTCGGTGCGGTCATAGCGCCGTTTCAGGAACAGGTGCAGCAGCACGAAGAAGCGCTTGGCCAGATCTTTCTCGCGTTCGCCCATCGAACCGGACACGTCCATCAGGCAGAACATCACCGCATTGGCGTTCGGCACCGGCTGGGCGTCGAAGCGGTTGAAGCGGATATCGACCGGATCGACAAAGGCGATCCGCTTGCGGCGGCGCTCCAGCCGCTCAAGCTCTTCCTGCAGCGCCACGATGCGCTGCCGCATCTCGGCGTTTTGCGGCTTCGTCTCCAGCGTCGCGATCTCCTGCGCGACAGCGTCGACCGCCTCCTGCTTGGGGCGCCTGAGCGCTATGCGGCGGCCATGGCTGTTGCGCATCGTGCGCCCGACATTGATGTTGGTCGGCGAGCCGGTCGCGGCGAAGCCGGCCCGGCGCGGCTTGAAGGCGAGGATCTCCTTGAGGTTGAGCTTGACCATATCAGGCAGTTCGAGGTCTTCGAAAAAGAGGTCGAGCACCTCCTCGCGCGACAGCACGAAACGGAAATCGTCCTCCGATTCGGTTCTCCCCGGGGCGGATCCCATGCCGCCGCCCTGGCCGGGTTTAGGCAGCCGGTCGCCTCGGGCAAAATGCTTGTTGCCGGGCAGGACGTGCTGGCGGCTGCCGCTGTTCCGGGCATCCTTGAAGCTCGGCTCGCCGGTGCCTCGCGCCGGCATCGAAACGGCATGCTCGGCGTCCACGTCGGCGATCTTGCCGGTGCGGATCTGATCGCGGATGGTGCGCTTCAACTCTTCGCGCGCCCGCCGCAGGAAACGCTGCCGGTTGCCGAGGCTTTTGTCCTTCGGGTTCAGTCGGCGATCGATGAAGATCGGCATATGTTACCCCGGGCTGGCTTCAACCCGCCTTGTTCACCCGCATGTACCAGTCCACCAGCCGGCGGACCTGGCGCTCGGTGTAGCCGCGCTGGATCATCCGCTGCACGAATTCGGTATGCCGCTTCTCCGTCACGCTGTCCTGCTTGGAGCCGAAGCTGATCACCGGCAGCAGATCTTCGACCTGCCCGAACATCCGCTTCTCGATGACTTCGCGCAGCTTTTCGTAGCTTGTCCATGATGGGTTGCGGCCATGGTTTCTGGCCCGCGCGCGCAGCGTGAACTTCACCACTTCGTTGCGGAAGTCCTTGGGATTGGCGATGCCGGCCGGCTTTTCGACCTGCGACAGTTCGTTGTCCAGAACCTCGCGATTGAGGATCTGGCCGGTATCGGTATCCTTGTAGTCCTGATCCTCGATCCAGGCATCGGCATAGGCGATGTAGCGGTCGAACAGGTTCTGGCCGTATTCGCTATAGGATTCCAGATAAGCCTTCTGGATCTCGTGTCCGATGAACTCGGCATAACGGGTCGCCAGCTCCGACTTTATGAAATCGAGATAGTCCGCCTCTGTTTCCTTCGGGAACTGCTCGCGCTTGATCGCCTCTTCCAGGATGTACATCAGATGCACCGGATCGGCGGCCACCTCTTCGGTGTCGTAGTTGAAGGTCTGCGACAGGATCTTGAAGGCGAAGCGGGTGCTGACGCCGGTCATGCCTTCATCGACACCGGCCGCGTTTCGGTACTCCTGGACCGACTTCGCCTTGGGATCGGTTTCCTTGAGGTTCTCGCCGTCATAGACGCGCATCTTGGTGTAGAGCGGCGAATTGTCGTGTTCGGCCAGGCGGGTCGAAACGGTGAACCGGCTGAGGATATCGAGCACTTCCGGAGCGCAGGGGCTGGAGGCCAATTCGCTTTCGCGCAACAGCTTCTCGTAGATCTGCCGCTCTTCGGTGACCCGCAGGCAATACGGCACCTTGACCACCAGGATACGGTCGAGGAACGCCTCGTTGTTCTTGTTGTTCTTGAACTGCAGCCATTCCGATTCGTTGGAATGGGCAACGATGATGCCCTGATAGGGGAAAGCGCCGAAATTCTCGGTGCCGTTGTAGCTGCCTTCCTGGGTCGCGGTCAGCAGCGGATGCAGCACCTTGATCGGCGCCTTGAACATCTCGACGAATTCGAGCAGTCCTTGCGTGGTCCGGTTCAGGCCGCCGCTATAGGAATAGGCATCCGGATCGGACTGGCTGAAGTTTTCCAGCTGCCTGATGTCGACCTTGCCGACCAGGGCCGAAACGTCCTGGTTGTTCTCATCGCCCGGCTCGGTCTTGGCGATGCCGATCTGGCGAAGCCTGGACGGCATCAGCTTGACGACGCTGAATTTGGAGATGTCGCCGGACAATTCGTCGAGGCGCTTGGCCGCCCAGGGCGAGATCAGGCCGTTCAGCCGCCGCCGGGCGATGCCGTATTTATCCTCCAAAAGGTCGCCCATGCGGTCGGGGTCGAACAGCCCGAGCGGCGATTCGAACACCGGGCTGACCTGGCCGCCGACCTTCAGCGTATAGATCGGACGCTGCTCCATCAGCCTTTTCAGCTGCTCCGCAAGCGAGGACTTGCCGCCGCCGACCGGGCCGAGGAGATAGAGTATCTGCTTGCGTTCCTCGAGCCCTTGCGAGGCATAGCGGAAATAACCGGCGATACGCTCGATCGTATCCTCCATGCCGTAAAAGTCGGCGAAGGTCGGATAGATCTTGATCGTCCGGTTCGAAAAAATACGGCCAAGCCGCTCGTCCTTGCTGGTATCGACAAAGGTCGGCTCGCCAATCGCCTCGACCATCCGCTCGGGCGCCGAGGCGTACATCGACTTGTCCTCGCGGCAGGCAAGCAGATATTGCTGGAGGCTTATCTCCTCCTGCGCCGCATTCTTGTAAACCTCGGAAAACAGATCGAAGACGTCGGATTGATTCTCACGCATGGTATTCCTAGCCCCGGAGCCGGTGTGGCTGCACGTTTGTCTCTTGAACAACCAAATGTCGGAAAGCCCTTGTGGTTCCCTTCACTTTGCAGAGAGTGCCTGTGACCGAATGATAAGACTCTAGATAAGGGCATCCTGAGTGCAGACAAGGCGTGGAACGCCCCGCTCGAAGCATTAAATCCTGAATCGCGCCACGCCGTGCGGGCGACCTCCGATAAGACGGAGGAACGGTTCTGGTCCTTCCCGGTTGTGAAGGAAAGGAGACGGTTCGATGTTTGAGACTAGTTTGTGGTTGCTCGTTGTTGCAGGCGGTCCACTGCTGCTGGCAATCCTGATCGCCTACGCCCTGCTCACGCAGCGCCGTCGCGGCCCGGCGGAGCGCAGGGAAAGCGACCGCGCCACCGAGCGCCTCTACCAGGAAAAGAAGGACTGACCGACAGGATCGCAGCTCAGCTGCCGGCAACCGCCAGCCCGGCCACTTTTTCGGCGCGCAGCAGCATGCCGAACAGGTCACGCGGTTCATCGGGATCGGCCAGAAGGTCTAGTTCCTCGTAAAGGCCGGTCCGCTGAAGCTGATCGCGGACGTAGCGCAGCGCGGAAAAATCCTCGATCGCAAAGCCGACGGAATCAAACAGCGTGATCTGTCCGGCGTCCGTCCGGCCTGCTGCCTTTCCTGTCATCACCTGCCACAATTCGGTGATCGGATGGTCCGCATCGAGCTGCTGGCTCTCGCCTTCGATGCGCGTCTGCGGCGGATACTCGACGAAAATATTCGAGCGCAGCAGAATGTCGCGATGCAGCTCGGTCTTGCCCGGGCAGTCGCCGCCGACCGCGTTGATGTGCACGCCGGACCCGACCATGTTGTCGGTCAGGATTGTTGCCGACCGCTTGTCGGCGGTCACCGTGGTGATGATCTCTGCACCTTCGACGGCCTCCTGCGCCGACGCGCAGAGCTTGATGTCGAAACCCATGCCGGCAAGGTTCTTCATGCATTTGGTCGAGGCCGCCGGGTCGATATCGTAGAGGCGCAGCCTGTCGACGCCAAGCAGCGCCTTGAACGCAATGGCCTGAAATTCCGATTGCGCGCCATTGCCGATGATCGCCATGCACCGGGCGGCCTTGGGAGCGAGGTATTTCGCGGCAACCGCCGAGCTGGCCGCCGTTCGCAGGGCGGTCAGGATGGTCATTTCCGAAAGCAGCATCGGATAGCCGTTGCCGACATCGGCAAGCACGCCGAAAGCGGTCACGGTCTGACGGCCGTCACGCGTGTTCTTCGGATGCCCGTTGACATATTTGAAGCCGTAAAGCTGCCCGTCGCTGGTCGGCATCAGCTCAATGACGCCGGCTGTGCGAGGCGACGCGCGGCGTCTTGTCGAACAGCTCCCAACGCCTGAAATCCTCTTCGATATAGGCGGCAAGCTCGACCAGAAAGCGCTCGATGCCGATGGCAAGCACCAGCTTCATCATGCGGTCGACGCTGACGAAAGGAACGATGTTCAAATTGACCGTCATGGCTCAGAACCCCCTCGTCGGGCGATCCATGATCCGCCGGCCCATCAAGCTTGCGGTCAGGTCGACCAAAAGCGTGGCGGTGCGGCCGCGCTCGTCAAGAAAAGGGTTGAGCTCGACCAGGTCGAGACTGGTGACGAGGCCGCTGTCATGCAGCATTTCCATCGCCAGATGCGCCTCGCGGAAGGTGGCGCCGCCTGGGACGGTGGTGCCGACCGCCGGGGCGATCGACGGGTCGAGAAAATCGACGTCGAGGCTGACGTGGAGCATGCCGTTGGCGGCGCTCACCCGTTCGAGAAAGGCGCGAAGCAGTTGCGCGATGCCGTGCTCGTCGATCGAACGCATGTCGTGGACCGTCACGCCGGCTCTGCGCAATGCATCCCTTTCCGCCAGGTCCACGCTGCGGATCCCCAGCGCGCATATGCGAGCCGGCTCCACCTGCGCTGCAAGGCGGGGGAAATAGCCCTCGAAGCCGGGCTGCCCGCTGGCATAAGCCAGCGGCACACCATGCAGATTGCCGCTGGTCGTCGTGTCGAGGGTATGAAAATCGGGGTGCGCATCGAGCCACAGCACGAAGAGCGGCCGGCCGGCATTCGCCGCCCGGCGGGCAATGCCGGCGAGCGTGCCGGCCGAAATGCTGTGGTCGCCGCCGAGAAAGATCGGCATCGCATCGGCGCTCGCGGCATAGGCGGTTTCGCTGATTGCCGCCGTCCAGGCGGCGATTTCCGGCAGCGCCTTCACCGCCGCATTGCCGTGTACGACAGGGCGCATATCGGCAGGGACAATCGTTCCGAGGTCGGTCAGCGTATGGCCAAGCTCGGTCAGCGCGCCGGCCAGGCCGGCCGTGCGCAGCGCACTCGGCCCCATCTCGCAGCCCATCCTACCCGAGCCGGCCTGGATCGGTGCCCCAACGATTGTGCAATGCATTTGTCATACCCCACCGAATTACGATGCCTTTATTGAAGCGGGCATCGCTGGCAGAATGAACATGTCAAATTGGCAAATTTGTCGAAGTGCCTTACCATTGTGGCATCATCTACTTCCGTTGTGAGCAATCATGGACCAGCTCGACGAGCAGATCATCACCTCTTTGCGGCACGACGCCCGGCGCAGCATTTCCGATCTTGCCGTC
Organism: Mesorhizobium sp. M0808; assembly: GCF_040320025.1. NCBI lineage: Bacteria > Pseudomonadati > Pseudomonadota > Alphaproteobacteria > Hyphomicrobiales > Phyllobacteriaceae > Mesorhizobium > Mesorhizobium sp. M0808. The sequence continues at coordinate 157,325 of NZ_JAMYOX010000008.1, read as the reverse complement.
AGCCTGGGTGTCTCCCGGGCAACGGTAAGGTCCCGGATCGAGCGACTTGAAAGGGACGGCGTCATCGTCGGCTACACCGTCATTCTGCGCGCCGACGCGGTCGATCAGCGCGTGCGTGGCATCATGATGATCGAGATCGAAGGCCACGCCGCCGATCGCGTCATTCGGGCGCTGGGCGGCTTCTCCGAGGTCTCGACCATCCACACCACCAATGGCCGCTGGGATCTGGTGATAGAACTCGGAACCCAGACCCTGAGCGAGTTCGATGCGGTGCTGAGACGTATCCGCCTGATCCCCGGAATTACCGGCAGCGAAACAAGCCTGCTCCTGGCAACGCCACGCACCACCAAGGCTCGGCTGTGACTTCGAGGAACTGCGCTTGACCTGCAGCGGTAACGAAATCCGCCAAGGAACCTTCAATTGTCGCCGCGGTTAGAGCAATTCCAGTAAAAGTGTGGAACGGTTTTCCGTTCGGAATTGCGTCAAAACGAAAAAATAGAGCGGTTCAGCGTTTCCGGGAAACGACGAACCGTTCTAGGCCCGGACAGGCCTCCTTCGAGGGAGAACAATCATGGCTCACGCCCAGCAGGAACTGGTCGAATTCGTTATCAGCAAAGCCTTCAACCCGGTCATGCGGGCCAAACCGGACGGAAAATCCGATGCCGAGCGCAAGACGCTCGAACATGTCCAGCAGGCCACGAAGACCGAGATTGAGCGCTATCGCCGTTACGGCTCGGCCGAGGAGGTCGCGACCAATTTCAAGCGCGACCTGAATTCCGACGCTGCCAAAAAGTTGCACGCCCAGCTGCGCCGACTGCATCTGCCGACGATCGAGGACATTCGTGACGACTTCGAGGACAAGGCCCGCAAGCTCGGGGTCAAGGCCTCGTCGTAGATCCGCGACCGATCGCCTCGGTGACGTCCGTCAGGCTGTCATCACAAACCGTCCTTGGTCGGAGGCCACCCTGACCGAACCGTCTCGGGGATGTTGTCCGACGTCAGATCGCCCCGATTGAGCTTTTCAATCGCTTCATCGGCTTCGCTTTCGTCGAGACCGGAAAGCGGCAATCCATCGACCACGACGGCTTCGTCGCTCTCGCTGTCATAGACCTCCCAGAGGCCTTCCGGATCCTGTCGTTTGTCGTAAACGGTTGGCATGGCCATTTCCGTAACCACTCCTGCAGGCAACGCCGCTATTGCACGCCCGCCACCCATTTCAGGGCCTGGGCCTTTTCGTCCTCCGGGAACACCCGCGCCTCGATTTGCGGAAACAGCGCGTCCGTCATTTCCGTGGCGGCCTTGATCTACTGCTTGTCGGAAATCACCGCGGCACGTTTGAAGCGGTGGAGCTCGCCAAGTTTGCTCAGCCCATACTGCAGGTCGCGCCGCAAGGCGCCAGCCGTCATGTCCTCGAAATCGGCAAGATCGGTCAGGACGCCGATGTCCTTGTGGTCGCTCAGTTTCGCTTCGATTGCCGGGATGACTTTGTCGTAGTCGTCCGCCGTCACGGTGCCGGTGACACGAAAGGCGGCTACGTTCTGGGGAGCGGAAATCATCTCGATCATTTTTTCCTCCGGTCTCTGACTTGCTGCCTGCCCGAAACAAACTCGGCCATTGGTGGATGTTCCCTGCCGGAGGCGTGCTTGACTTCAACCTGACATGGCTAGAATGACGATCGGCCGGCTTCCCCGATCGGCCCTCGGATCGCCTGGGTGACGACGGTATAACGCGTGATTTGACCCTCCTCGGGGTCCTCCCCGTGGAAGTGGATTGCTGCGTTCGGCGGCAGCCGCGCAGTGCTGCCGAACTGCTTGACGGCGGAGACATGCACGATCTGCATGTCGGGGTCGCGCTTCATGGCGTCCATCGCTGCCAGCTCGGCGCTGCTGCTGCCACCGATCCGCCAGCTGGCTTCCAGCACACCCGATCGCCAGATGCCCGAGGAATCGACACCTTGGCCGATGTCGTAGTTGCGCCGTGAGGCGAAAAATCCGGGATAACCATCCATCGCTGCGTCATAGGTTCTCGCCTGCGCCACGGCCAAACCCAGCGTCGGCGATAATCGCAGCTCATCCAGCGCCTCCCATCCGCCGCGCACGACGACCAGATCGGATCCGCCGTAAACGGGCTGTCCGTCGTTGTCGGTCGTCGTCCGCTGGGTGCCGTAATAGCTGATCGACAATTCGTCGATCATGGTTCTGCCAACGCTCAGCGTAACGATGTCGCGAAGCTGCGTTTCGAGAACAAGGCCGTATTCGCTTAGGTCAGAGGATGGATATTGGTCCAGCAGCCTTTCGACATCGCCGACCGTCGCGGCGGTGTGCTGGTCGCGGCCCCGCGAAGCGCGCGGTGGCTTGAACCGGACCAGCCCGAGCTCCAGCAGACGTTGCGCTGCGCGCAGCGCGTCGTGGCGTGAAAATGCGGTGTAACCGGGCAGTACGGCCGCGGCGACGGCCCTGCCGAAGCCGGCGTGCCATTCTTTTGGCCGTGCCGCCGATCCGTCCACCAGCTCGTGGGTTATGGCCTTGGTGGTTGCGAGGCGCCAGGGCACCACACCGCCGAAGAGGTCGTCCGGCCCGTTTATGCCCAGTTGGAGCGCATCGACGGCAAGCAGGCTGTCGTCCGGCACGAAATACAGTCGGCCACTGTCACCGCCGCCGTCACGCAGGCCCTGGCGGAAGGCAAAGCCCTTCAACGCCGCAATCGTGCGCGCAACGGCAGCGACGGTTTCCCGCTCGTGGGTATAGATTGTCTCGCCGCCCGGCACGGAGAATGCGACCACAACACCTTTCGCCCCGCTTGGTTGCTTACCGCTTAGCCCGGTCATGTCGCGCCCTTCGTCCATTGCCGAGCCTCTTGCCGCCATTCCGCGGCGATGCGTCCGAACCGAAAAACCCGCTTCCTCGGCGAATGTTCCGGCCAACGGCCGGCTGCGGGTTTGACCAGGTGGCTGCCCGGAACATCGGTGGCTCGCGGTTGTTATGCGGGAACCTCAGCCAGGGAGATCGAGACCATGGCTTTCACGCTCAAAAGCTCTGCCTTTGCCGATGGCGAAAAAATACCGCCGCGCTATTCCCGCGACGGCGGCAACGTCTCGCCGCCATTGGAGTGGACGGACGCGCCGCAAGGAACCAAAAGCTTCGTCCTGGCCGTCGAGGACCCCGACGCCCCTTCAGGCATGTTCCGTCATTGGGCGGTCTACGACATCGACGCACAGCGGAACTTTCTTCCCGAAGGCACGACCGCCGGCGCCAAGACCGAGAGCCTCGGACACGGCGTCAATGATTTCGGCAATCCTCATTATGACGGCCCCCAGCCGCCGCCTGGGCATGGGCTCCACCATTACCATTTCCGGCTTCTTGCGGTCGACGTCGAGACGCTGCGTCTCGACGAGAAGGCTGCCGTCGAAGACGTGCTGAAACAGGCCGCGCCGCACGTCGTGGGAGAGGCCGAGCTCGTCGGCACATTCGAACGGGCTTGAGACCGGAGCTCGCTGTCGCATGAACTGCGGCGAACGGCCGGAATAATCGCTAAAGCGCGTCGCGTTCGATCGGCCTCATGCGACGCGCTTTAGATTCTTGTTTTTACGCATGTCGTTATCACAAAACCGCTGCACACTTTTGCGCGACATGCATCAGCGGTTCATGTTCATGACCGCGTTCATCGGCATCAAATTGTGGTCGAGGTTGGCCATGATCCAGATCGAGCCGCCAATCACCAGAACTACGATCAGCACGCCGAAGGCAAGCGCTAGAGCGTTGTTGGTGTTGTCCGGCCCCGTCGTGATGTGCAGGAAGAAGACGAGATGCACGCCCATCTGGGCGATCGCAAGCACGACCAGCGCCACCGGAATGCCGGGTGCCCATATCAGGTTGGTTCCGAGCAACCAGAACGAGGCGATGGTCAACAGCGTTGCCAGCCCGAGGCCGATCACATAGCCGCGTAGCCCGGATCCGACTTCGGTGTCGCCGAGGTATTCGTCACCCGGCGCCGTATCGATGTCGTAGCGCTCCAGCCCATCGGTGTCGCGCCGTTGCGCGTGGCGATCGTCCGCATTGCTCATCGACTTGCTCCCAGGAGATAGACCACCGTGAACAGGGCGACCCAGATGATGTCGAGGGCGTGCCAGAACAGGCTGAAGCACATGAAACGCCGAAGAATATCGTCACGGAATCCCTTGGCGAAGATCTGCGCCACCATCGTGAGCAGCCACAGCAGCCCCGCCGTGACGTGAAGGCCATGGCATCCAACCAGCGTGAAGAACGCCGACAGGAAAGCGCTGCGCGTCGGTCCGGCACCGCTGGCAACCATATGCGCGAACTCGCGCAACTCAAGCAGGATGAAGCTGGCGCCGAGCACGAAGGTGACAGCCATCGCGACATAGAACCAGGAGCTTCGCCGCGCTGTCACGGCGAGGCTGGCGAGACCGCAGGTAAAACTCGACAAAAGCAGGGCCGCCGTCTCGATCGCGACGTTGCGCAGGTCGAACAGCTCGGCCCCGCTTGGTCCGCCCGCCGTCTTGCCCGCCAGCACGGCGTAGGCCGCGAAGAAGGCCGAGAACATCACGATGTCGCTCAGGAGGAAGATCCAGAAGCCGTAGCCGACGACGATCCGGATCGGTGCCGGGCCGCCGTCGCCGTGGCCAGGTGCATGGCCGTACCCGCCATGGAGGCGGTAAGGGTCACGCTCTCGAACATCGATCGCGGTCATGGCCTTGGCCCTGTGTAGGTAACCAGCGCCTCGCGGCGGGCACTTCGGTTGGCGCGGTCGATCCGGGCGACTTCGGCGGCAGGAATGACGTATTCGGGGATGTCGCGCCACGCGAATACGACGAAGGTGGCCAAAGCACCGAGAGCGCCGAGCGCCACCATCCACCAGATGTGCCAGATGAGGGCAAAACCCATTACGGTCGCAAAGAAGGCGCAGATGAACCCGGTGGGACTGTTGCGCGGCATCTCGATCGGCTCGTAGTCAGGCTCGTCGCGCAGCCGGTTTTGTTCGCGTGCCCGCTGCTTGATGCTCCAGTAGGGCTCTTCGCCCTCGACATGCGGAAGCGCGGCGAAGTTGAAGACCGGCGGCGGCGAGGGCGTGGCCCATTCCAGCGAGCGGCCGTCCCAGGGATCTCCGGTGGCGTCGCGAAGCGCCGCGCGCTGCCGGATGCTGACGACGAGCTGTACGATCTGCGCGACCACGCCGGCGGTAGTGATTAACATGCCGACGCCGGCAGCCAGCACCCAGGGATACCATGCCGACACGTCGAAATGCTGCATTCGGCGGGTCATGCCGAGCAGGCCAACAGCGTAGAGCGGCACGAAAGTGACGTAGAAGCCGATCAGAGTCAGCCAGAAGGCCAGCTTGCCCCAGCCCTCGTGCAGCCGGAAACCGAATGCCTTTGGAAACCAGTAGGTATATCCCGCGAAGGCGCCGAACAGCACACCGCCGATGATGACGTTGTGGAAATGCGCCACCAGGAACAGGCTGTTGTGGAGCAGGAAATCGGCCGGCGGCACGGCCAGCAACACGCCCGTCATACCGCCGATGACGAACGTCACCATAAAGCCCAGCGACCACAGCATTGGCGTCGCGAAGCGGATGCGGCCGCCATACATGGTGAACATCCAGTTGTAGATCTTCACGCCGGTACCGACAGCAATGATGCTGGTGGCGATGCCGAACGCGGCGTTGACGTCGGCCCCGGCGCCCATGGTGAAGAAGTGGTGCAGCCACACCATGAAGGAGACGATGCAGATGAAGAGCGTCGCGGCCACCATCGAGCGGTAGCCGAACAGCGGCTTGCTGGAGAAGGTAGAGATGACCTCCGAGAAGATGCCGAACGCCGGCAGGACGAGGATATAGACCTCGGGATGGCCCCAGGCCCAGATCAGGTTCACGAACATCAGCATGTTGCCGCCGGCTTCATTGGTGAAGAAATGAAAGCCGAAATAGCGGTCGAGCGTCAGCATCGCGAGCGTGGCGGTGAGGATCGGGAAGGCGGCGACGATGAGCAGGCTGGCGGCGAGTGAGGTCCAGCAGAACATCGACATCCTGAGGTAACTCATGCCGGGCGCCCGCATCTTCAGGATCGTGGTGACGAAATTGATCCCGGTGAGCAGCGTTCCGACGCCCGATATCTGCACCGCCCACAGATAATAGTCGACGCCGACGCCCGGTGAGTAGGCGGTCTCGCTGAGCGGCGGGTAGGGCAGCCATCCGGTACGGGCGAATTCTCCGATCACCAGCGAGATGTTGACCAGCAGCGCACCGGTGGCGGTGAGCCAGAAACTCACCGAGTTGAGCGTCGGAAAGGCAACGTCGCGGACGCCGAGCTGCAGCGGCACGACCAGGTTCATCAGTCCGATGACGAACGGCATCGCCCCGAAAAAGATCATGATGGTGCCGTGGGCGGAAAAGACCTGGTTGAAGTGATCGGGCGGCAGATAGCCGGGCGCCTGGAAGGCGAGGGCTTGCTGGGACCGCATCATGACGGCGTCGCTGAAGCCGCGCAGCAGCATCAGCAGCGCCAGCAGCGTGTACATCACGCCGATCCGCTTGTGATCGACGCTGGTGATCCATTCGCGCCACAGATAGGGGAAATGGCCGGCCAGGAAGACCCAGGCCAGCACGCCGAGAATTGCCAGGGCGACGACCGCCGAGGCGATCATCGGCAGAGGCTGATCGAACGGAATGACGTCCCAGCTCAATTTTCCGAGCATTGTCAGCCTCCTGTCGCGGGCGATACGCTCGGCTCGGGGCGACCGGCCTGGGGACCGGGCGCGGGCGGAACGCCCTGCGTCGCGATTTCATGGAAAAGGTCCGGCTCGACCGAGCGATAGGTCGAAGGCGGCACGTCGATGCTCTGTCTGGCTAGTTCCTGGTAGCTGGCCTTGTCGAGTGCCTGTCCCTGGCTTCGCGCCGAATTGACAAACGCGTCGAAGGCATCCGCTGCGACGGCATGCAGCACGAATTGCATGCCTGGAAAACCGTCACCGCTGAAATGGGCCGACCGCCCATAGAATTCGCCGGGCTGATCCGCCTGCAGGTGAAGCTGCGTCGTCATGCCATTCATCGTATAGATCATGCCGCCAAGCTGAGGCACGAAGAACGCGTTCATGACGCTTGCCGAGGTAAGCGAGAAATGCACCGGCCTGCCCGCCGGCACCACGAGCTGGTTGATGCTCGCCACATTCTGCTCGGGGTAGATGAACAGCCATTTCCAGTCGAGCGAGACGACCTGCACCTCAAGCGGCTTTTGCTGCGAATCCAGCGGCTTCATTGGATCGAGGTCATGCGACCCGATCCAGATGATGCCGCTCAGAAACAGGATGACGAGGATGGGGATCGACCAGACCACCAGTTCGATGCGTCCGGAATAGGCCCATTCCGGCAGGTACCGCGCTCTTGTGTTGGTTTCCCGGAACCACCAGGCAAAGCCGAGCGTCGCCACGATCGTCGGGATGACGATGGCCAGCATGATGGCGACCGAATTGAGCAGGATCGTCCGCTGCGCCGCCCCCACCGGCCCTTGCGGATCGAGCACGCCGCCCTGGCAGCCGGCAAGCAGCCCGACCAGCAAAATCGTCGCGCCGAGGCAGCCAAGACGGATGGCGGCACAGTTTCGAACGATCACCCTCAGCAGCATGAGATCTCGCCGTTTCCTGAAAACCGATTGGAACGTTGCAGGCAGCGTGGCTGCCAACCCCGAATGTGCGCGCCGGTGTGCTCCTGGCGACAGTTTCTTCACGCACGCGGCTCCGGCTGGCAGAACCACATGCGGCGGACGTCATCGTTAAGCGGTCGACCTGTCGAGAACCCCTCAAAATCCTAAAAACCAGCGGCAAATCCCAAGCAACCAGAGCCAAATCTTAAGAAACCAGCGACAGGACCCAGATCGAAGTTATCGCCAGAAACGTGGCGAATGCCAAGGCGGTAAACCGGTTCATGGCCGCGCCCACCGTTGTCCATTTAGTCCGCTCCCCGCGACTCGGCGCTGAATCCAGTGACGCTGCCCAGTGATGCTGCTCCAGATGGCTGCGCCAACCGAACGAATGTTCGTCGCGAAAGTTCCCAAAAAGCCAGATCCATCGCAGCCTTTGGTTGCAGGCCGGCGGCAACGCGATGCGCACCAAGGATGGTTGGGCGGCTTTCTCGCCAAACAGAAGCGAGGACTGGCTTTGCGTATGTAAAAACTACTTGTCTAGGTGAAAATAGTTGCTACTAATCGGCTGGGCCGGCGCATGGCCGCCTCTGGGAGGAATTTCGGCATGACAAGACTGCGCGGCCTCGCGTGGGATCACCGACGCTGCTGGGGTCCGCTCGACGCCAGCATCGGGCCGTATTGTGCCGCCAATCCCGGTCTTGAGATCGAATGGGACCGCCGCAGCCTCTACGAGTTCGGCGAGGGCGCGCTTGGTCCGGTGCTCGGCGCCTATGATCTTGTCGTGTTCGACCATCCGTTCATCGGCGATATTGCCGAAGGCGGGCTGATGGTGCCGTTCGATTTGTCGGCCGAGCAGCGCCGCGGCTTCGAACGGGATTCGGTCGGCGCGTCCTGGCAATCCTACGCAAGGGACGGGCGCCAATGGGCGTTGCCGATCGATGCTGCCTGTCAGGTTGCCTCATATCGCCCCGATCTGCTGGAGCGCTACGGGCCGCTGCCGCGCAGCCATGACGAGGTGCTGGAGCTCGGCCGGCGCGCCTTGAAGGACGGCAAATGGCTTGGGCTGCCGTTGGTGCCGACTGACGCCATGTGCCTGCTTTTGACGCTGGGTGAGCCCCGGGAAGACGGCGACGAGTTCATCGCCGGGGAAAAAATCGAGCAGGCCGTCGGGCAGTTGCGCCAGCTTGCGGCGCTGTCGCACCCGAACTCGCCGAAATGGAACCCGATCCGTTGCTACGATCAGATGATCGCGCATGACGACGTGGTCTACGTGCCGTTCGCCTTCGGCTATGTGAACTACGCCTCTAAGGCAGACAGGCCGTATCTGCGCTTCGCCGACGTGCCGACGCCGCGATCCGCCGGCGCCTTGCTCGGCGGCGCCGGCATCGGCGTCAGCGCCCAATCGAAACACAAGCAGGCAGCCATCGATTACGCGCTATTTCTGTGCTCGCCCGGCTATCAGCGCGGCGACTATGTGAAATCCGGCGGACAGCCGGGGTCGCTGGCGGCGTGGCAGGATACCGAGGTCAACGCTCTCTCGGGCGGCTTCTTCGCCTCGACGCTGGCGACGATCGAAGCCTCCTATCTGCGCCCGACCCATCCGGGCTTCATCAGCTTCTTCCGCCAATGCGCCCCTCATGCCGCGGCGGCGATCGCCGGCGAATTGCAGGCGGCCGAGCTCGCGGATCGGCTGAACCGGCTCTATCGCGAGACCAGGCATGGCCAGCCGCAACGGAGCGTCGCGTAATGGCCGCCGATATTGCCCAGATCGTCGACGAAGGCGAAAGCGGCCGCAACGGCTATCGGGTGCCGGCGGTGGAGAAGGCGCTCGACATACTGGAATTCATGGCTGCCAGCGGCGAGCCGCTGACCCAAACCGAGATCGCCACCGGAATGGGGCGCTCCATTCACGAGATCTACCGCATCCTGCTGTTGCTGGAGAAGCGCGGCTACATTTTCCGGACGCAATCGGACCGCTTCCGCCTGTCGCTGAAGCTGTTCGAGCTGGCGCATATGCATCCGCCGGTAAACCGCCTGGTCGAATGTGCGCTGCCGGTGATGCGCGGCCTGGCCGCCAATGCCGACCAGAGCTGCCATCTCGTCGTGCGCGAAGGCGAGAGCGCACTGGTCGTGCTGCAGATCGATTCGCCTTTGCCGATGCGTTATTCGGTTGCCCTTGGCTCGCATTTCCCGATACTCGAAACGAGCTCCGGCGCGGTGCTGCTGGCGCATTCGAGCCGCGCCGAGCGCGACCGCATCGTCGAACGGATCGTCGCCGCAGGCGAAGGCCAAGGCAGCCGGACGGAAATCGAAGCGCGGCTGAACGAGGTCGCAAGGCTCGGCTATGAAATGCGCGCCTCGCTGGCTGTCGAGGGCTGCACCAACATCTCGATGCCGGTGCGCGACCATACCGGCGCCGTCATTGCCGCGCTCACCGTCCCCTTCCTGCCGCAAAAGGCCGCCCGCTTCGATCGCAGCACCGTCTTCGAGCGGACGAAGGCGGCGGCCGAGACGATATCGGCGGCGCTGGGCGCGGGCGAAGCTGCCGCCTCTTCACGTGCCGACCCGGAACGGCGGGACTATCCGTTCAGCAACTGACAAGAAATACAGGGAGAAGAAACATGAACTGGTCCAAATCGATGCTGTTTGCCTCGGCGGCGGTGCTTGCTCTGAGCGCCGCCGCGGCACACGCCGAAAACATGCCGAAGCGCATCGGCTACGTCACCAACTACGCCACGCATGAGTGGTATCAGAACGTCATCAAGGGCATGCAGTCCCGCGCCAAGGAACTTGGTATCGAGCTCGAGGTGCAGGACGCCAATCTGGACGTTGCCAAGGAGGTCTCCGCCGCCGAAGATTTCATGGCCAAGGGCGTCGACGTCCTGATCATCACGCCCGTCAACGAGGAAGGCGTCGTGCCGCTGCTGCGCCAGGCGAAATCCAACAACGTTCCAGTCGTGCTCGAAGGCAATCCGGTCAAGGGCATGACCACAATGGTCGCGATCTGCGACTACGACACCGGCTACACCGCCGGCGTCGAAGCCGGCAAATACGCCAAGGAAAAGCTCGAAGGCAAAGCCAAGGTGATGAATGTCGGCTTGCCGCTGCTGTCCGCCACGGTGCTGCGGTCGCAGGGCTTCATGGACGGCCTCAAGACCATCATCCCCGACGCGGTCATGGTCCACGACCTCGACGGCGGCGGCAATCCCGACCGCGCGCTCGAAGTCTCTTCGGCGGCACTTGCCAAGAACGCCGACATCAACATCATCTACGGCATCAACGATTCCTCCTCGCTCGGCGGCCTTCAGGCCTGGAAAGCGGCCGGCAAGTCGCAGGACGGCCTGTTGACGGTCGGCACCGGCGGCGAAGGCCTCGCCTTCATCAATGCGATGCAGAACGAGCCGTCCTATCGCATCGAAGCCGCGATGTTCCCGGAAAAGGAAGGCTACACCGCCATCGATGCAGCGGTTAAGCTCTTCAACGGCGAAGAGGTGCCGGAACACATCGTCAGCCCGACCGCGCCGATGAACGGCGACGACTGGAAGAAGTTCTACGACTACGATGGCACCACACGCAAAATCAAATGGGATGCCGTCAATGCGCTTCAGCCACCGGAAAAATGCATGAAAACTTCCGCCGATCTGAAGAAGTAAGGATTCCGGCTAGCCCTTCCCGCGCGGCGGGAAGGGCATCGGATCGGATGCCGACGGCAAAACAGGTCAACCGCCCTGTTTTGGCCGGCAGTTTCCAGACGGCGACGGCACCCGATGCGGCCCGGAAATGAAATGGACATGAGCGAGCTTACGCAATCCTCCGCGCCAAGGCGTTTCATCGGCGGCCAGCTGCTGGGCAGCAGCCAGCTGGTGCTCGGCGTGATCCTGGCCGTGCTCTGCATGGCCATCTCGATTGCCGCGCCGCAATTCTATTCCGAGGCCAACATCATCGCCATCCTGCGCCAATGCGCGCTGGTGCTGATCGTTGCCTCCGGCATGACGATGCTGATCATCACAGCGGAAGTCGACCTGTCGGTCGGTGCATCGCTGGCTTTTGTCGGCTGCATCGGCATGGCCGTGCTCAATTCGACGCACAGCCTGACGCTCGGGCTGTTGGCGGCGCTCGCCTTTGCCGGTGCCGTCGGCCTGTTCAACGGGCTGGTCGTCACCAGGCTCAAAGTGAACTCGCTGATCGCCACCATCGGCACCATGATGATGCTGCAGGGCGGCGTTTATCTGTTCACCCGCGAGGCGGTGCAGAACCACCACCGGCTTGCCGGCTTCACCGATCTCGGCGCCGGCTATCTCGGCGCGATCCCGCTGCCCGTAGTCATTGCCGCGCTGATTTTCGCGCTGGCCGCGGCAACGCTGCGCTTCACCACGCTCGGCCGTTATCTCTACGCTGTCGGCGCCAACGAGCGCGCGGTTCGTCTCTCCGGCGTGCGCTCGCAACGGCTGAAACTGTTCGCCTTCGTCGTCACCGGCCTGTGCGTCGGCATTGCCGGCATGATCCTGTCGTCGCTGATGAATGCCGGCCAGCCGACCGCCGGCCGCGGCTTCGAGCTGACGGTGATTGCCGCCGTCATCCTCGGCGGCACCAGCCTGCTTGGCGGCCGCGGTTCGCTGCTCGGCACGTTGCTTGGAGTGCTGGTGCTGAAGGTCATCGACAACGGCATCATCATCCTCGGCTGGAACCAGGATCTGCAGATGGTGGTGCCTGGAATAGTCATCATCCTGGCGACCTATCTCGACATCGTGCGGAACAGGGCCAATGTCGGTTGATTTCCTTCACCCCGGCGAAACCGTGGCTGTCGACAAAAGCGTGCCGGCGCTGGAGATGCGCGGTATCGGCAAGCGTTTTCCCGGCGTGGTGGCGCTGGACAATGTCGATCTGACCTTGGAACCCGGAAAAATCCATGCCCTGATGGGCGAGAACGGCGCCGGCAAGTCGACGCTGATCAAGATCATGGCCGGGGTCTACGGCAAGGATGCCGGCACCATCCGCCTGCGCGGCCGCGAGGCCGACATCAAGTCGCCGCGCGATAGCCTGAAAGAGGGCATCAAGGTGGTGTTCCAGGAGATCGCGCTGATCGCCGAATTCAGCGTCGCCGAAAACATCTTCCTCGAAGGCTATCCGACCGGCAAAGGCGGCTCGATCGACTGGAAGAAGATCCGTGCCGATGCGGCCGCTCTGTTCAAGCGTATCGGCTTCAATGTCGACCCGGCGGCGCGCACGGGATCGCTGCCGGTCAGCCAGCAGCAGATGGTCGAGATCGCCCGCGCACTCGCCCATGAGGCCCGCGTCGTGGTGATGGACGAGCCGACCTCCTCGCTGACGCCGAACGAGGTCTCGCTGCTGTTCACCGTCATCCGCCGGCTGGCCGCGCTCGGCATCGCGGTGCTCTATGTCAGCCACAAGCTCGACGAGGTCTTCGAGATCGCCGACACCGTGACCGTGCTGCGCGATGGCCGCCACGTCTCGACCAGGCCGATCGGCGAGCACACCAACGACACGCTGATCCAGGACATGATCGGCCGGCGCATCGAAAACCTGTTCCCTCGCAAGCGCGGCGCGCCGGGCAGCAAGGTCGCGCTTTCCGTTGAGGGGCTCAGCACCGCCAAGAAGCTGAAGGATGTGTCGTTCGAGGCGCATGCCGGCGAGGTCCTCGGCTTCTTCGGCCTGATGGGGGCCGGCCGGACCGAGCTCGCCAAGGCCATCGTCGGCTACGACCCGATCACTTCCGGCGTCATTTCGGTCGATGGCAGCCGGCTGCTGCCGCACGAAACGCACACCGGCGTCCGGCTCGGCATCGGCCTGCTCACCGAGGACCGCAAGAGCGAGGGGCTGATGGGCGAGTTGCCGGTCTACCAGAATGCCAGCCTCGCCTCACTCGGCGCCTTCGCCAGAATGGGCTTCGTCGACAAGGTCAGCGAACGCAAGGCGGTGCAGGACTATGTCGACCGTTTCCGCATCCGGACGCCCAGCCTGTTCCAGCAGGTCAAGAATCTGTCCGGCGGCAATCAGCAGAAAGTGCTGATCTCGCGCTGGCTGATGCGCGGTCTCAAGGTGATCGTCGTCGACGAGCCGACCCGCGGCATCGACGTCGGCGCCAAGTCGGAGATTTTTGCGCTCATCGACCGGCTCGCCGGCGAGGGCCTGGCGGTCGTCATGATGACGTCCGAAATGCCCGAGCTGCTGGGGCTTGCCGATCGCATCGCGGTGATGTGCGAAGGCCGCCTCACCGCGATCATGCCTCGCGACGAGGCCACGCAGGAGAACATCCTCAATGCGGCAATCGGCTAAGACGATGACGCTTCGCAAAGGGACCAAGCGATGAGCCTGGCAAGCACCGACACCATGAAAGCTGGGCCGTCCATGCTGGCGCGGCTCGTCGCGCGGCAGGAATTGGCATTGCTCCTCTGCCTCATCCTGGTGATCGCGTTCTTTTCCTTCACGGCCGAGAATTTCTTCTCCGTGCGCAACATCACCAATGTGCTCGGTCAGGCTTCGCTGGCGCTGACAGCCGGCATCGGCTGCGCCATCGTCTTCATATCAGGCGAGGTCGACATCTCGATCGGCTCGCTGCTGGCGACCATCGCCCTGCCGCTGATCATCATCATGAACGACACGAATTCTCTGCTGCTCGGCATCAGTGGCGCGCTGCTGTTCGGGCTGATCATCGGCGTCGTGAATGGCTATCTGACGGCCTACGCCGGCATCAACTCGCTGATCGTGACCCTGGGCACGATGTTCATCATGCGCGGCGGCGTTTATCTCTATACCGGCCAGCGCGCTATTCCAGACGATGCCGCGCTCGACAGCTTCATCGCGCTGTCGGACGGCCGCCTGTTCAACGTCGTTCCCTATTCGGCTGTCATCGCCATCGTCCTGCTCGCCGTCTTCGCCTACGTGATGCAGCACCGGCCGTTCGGGCGGCAGATCTATGCCGTCGGCGGCAATCCGGAAGTGGCACGGCTGGCGGGTTACGACGTGCGCCGCGTCAAGTTCACCTGCTTCATCATCAGCGCGCTGCTGGCGACGGTAGCCGGCATCATCCTGGCCGCCCGCGTCGGTTCGGCGCAGCATACGGCCGGGCTGAATTTCGAGTTCCAGGTCGTTGCCGCCACCGTGCTCGGCGGGGTGAGCCTTGCCGGCGGCATAGGCAGCCTGACCGGGATGGCGCTCGGCGTGCTGATCCTGCAGTTCCTGTCCAACGGGCTGCGCGGTCTCGGCCTGCCGACCGAGTGGCAACTGGTCATCACCGGCATGATCATCATTGCCGCCGTCGCCTTCGACGAAGCAAAGCGCCGGCGCGCCATTGGAGGCTGATATGGATCGTCTCAAAGGGAAAACCGCAATCGTCACCGGCGCCGCCGACGGCATCGGCCACGCGATCAGCAAGGCGATGGCAAGGGAAGGCGCGCACGTCTTCCTCGGCGACATCGCCGACGAGAAGGGTGAAAAATTCGCAGCCGAGCTGCGCGCCGCCGGCCACCGCGCCGACTACATCCATTGCGACGTCGCGGAGGAGGCCGACATCGCCGCCCTGATCGACGCAGCTATCGGCAAGACCGGCCATCTCGACATTCTCGTCAACAATGCCGCCGTTGCCATCGGCGGCATGCCGGTCCATGAGATGACCGACGAGCAGTGGCACCGGCTGATCGCCGTCAACCTGACCAGCGTGTTCCGCGGCTGCAAATATGCGCTGCCGCATATGATCGCGCAGAAATCCGGCTCGATCATCAACATGGCCTCGGCGCAAGGTCATATCGGGCTCGACGGCTGGACCGCCTATGCCGGCGCCAAGGGTGCGGTGATGGCGATGACGCGCCAGATGGCGGTCGAGTTCGGCCCGCTCAACATCCGCGTCAACTCGATCTCGCCCGGCACCATCAACACGCCGATGAACGACAAATTGGTCAAGGAGATCGGCGGCAATCTCGCCAAGGCCTGGGTCAAGATGCATCCGCTCGGCCGCATCGGCAAACCGTCCGAGGTGGCCGAAGCCGCCGTCTATCTCGC
Organism: Mesorhizobium sp. M0808; assembly: GCF_040320025.1. Lineage (NCBI taxonomy): Bacteria > Pseudomonadati > Pseudomonadota > Alphaproteobacteria > Hyphomicrobiales > Phyllobacteriaceae > Mesorhizobium > Mesorhizobium sp. M0808. Next base: position 141,649 of record NZ_JAMYOX010000008.1, on the reverse strand, counting down.
CTCCGACGCCGCCGGCTTCACCACCGGTACCGACCTGCGCGTCGACGGCGGCCTTACCGCAGCACCCCGCTACGTACCCGACCTGCTTTGACAACCAACGAGACATGAAATGAACAAAGCCCTCGAAGGCGTCCGCATTCTCGATTTCAGCCATCTGCTGCAAGGGCCGTTCGCCACGCAGCTGCTCGGCGACATGGGCGCCGACATCATCAAGATCGAGCGTGCCGGCGCCGGCGACATGTTCCGTAGCATGACCTTTTTCGCCAAATGGGTCGGCGGCTCCGAAAGCCCGAATTTCCTCGCCTGGAACCGCAACAAGCGCTCCATCGCGCTCAACCTGAAAAGTCGCAAGGTGCATGCCATCATCATGGACATGGCTGAGAAGGCCGATGTGGTGGTGCAGAATTTCCGCCCCGGCGTGCTCGCCAGGCTCGGCTATGGCTACGAGGACTTCAAGGCAGTCAATCCCGGCATCATCTACTGCTCGGGCTCCGGCTATGGCGAGGAAGGCCCCTATGTCGAGCGCCCCGGCCAGGACATGCTGATCCAGGGATTGTCCGGGCTGATCTCCAACACCGGCCGCGGCGATCAGGCTCCTGTTCCGGCCGGTGCCGGCCTGGCCGACCAGATCGGCGCCATGAACATGGTCTACGGTATCCTATCGGCGCTCTACTATCGCGAGAAGACCGGCAAGGGCCAGAAGATCGAGGTCAATCTGCTCGCCGGCATGCTGGCGCATCTCAATCAGGAATATGTCGCCGTGCTCAATCTCGGCGAGGATTTCGTGCGCCCGAATTCCGGCATCGGCCACCCCGGCATGCAGGCGCCGTTCGGTGTCTATGAAGCGAAGGACGGCGGCTATGTGTCGATCGCCATGAGCCCGTTCAAGACGCTGTATGAAGTGCTGGAGGCGCCGCAGCTTGCTGTCTACGACGATCTGAAGACGCTGTTCGACAGGCGCGACGAGGTGTTCGACAAGGTCAACGCCGAAACCAGGAAGTTTGCCACGCAGAACCTGCTGGCGCGGCTGCTGGCAGCCGACATCTGGTGTGCCGAGGTGAAGGACATAAGGCGCGCAGCCGAGGACCCGCAGGTCAAGCACCTGGGCATGATCACCAGCTACGATCATCCGCGCGGCGGCAAGGTCAGGGTGGTCGCGCCGGCGGTCAAGATGAGCGAGACGCCGGCTACCATAGAACGGCCGGCGCCGCTGGTCGGCCAGCATGGCCGCGAGATATTGGCCGAGTTCGGCCTCTCCAGCGACGAGATTGCAGCGCTTGAGGCGTCCGGCGAAATGACCGTGGATGCTGCCTGACGATGAGCGTTTACCAGACACTCACCTTGGAACTATCCGGGCGCGTCGCAGTCGTCACCTTCCGGCGCGCCGATCAGCTCAACGCCATGAACCGGCTGATGCAAAGCGAGATCACCGAGGTTTTCGAGGCGCTGTCGCAGGATGACAGCGTCAGCGCGATCGTGGTGACCGGCGAGGGGCGCGGCTTCATGGCCGGCGCCGACATCAAGGAATACGCTGCCCAGACAGCTATCGAGTTCGACGCCTTCCAGGCCGCCGGCACGCGCATGTATGCGGCGGTCGAGAACAACCGCAAACCGGTCATCGCCGCGGTCAACGGCTTTGCGCTCGGCGGCGGCATGGAGCTGGTGCTGTGCTGCGACATCGTCATCGCCAACCAGTTCGCGAAGCTCGGCCTGCCCGAGATCAAGCTCGGGCTGGTCCCCGGCGGCGGCGGCACCCAGCGCAGCGTCCAGAAGCTCGGCCGCAACCGCGCCAATTTTCTGCTGATGACCGGCGCCATCGTGCCGGCTTCCGAGTTCGTCGGCGCCGGTCTGGTCAACGAGATCGTCAATGCCGAAAGGCTGATGCCGCGGGTGCTGGACCTTGCCGAGATGATCGCCGCCGAACCGGCCGCAGCGATCGAAGGGCTGAAAGCGCTGACCGCGCATGCCGTGTCGGGCGATCTGGCCGACGGCCTTGCCATGGAGCGCGATGTCCTGGGTGGCCTGTACCGCAGCGAGACCGGCCAGCGGCGCGTCAAGGAATTTGCTGAAAAGAGCGCGACGCGGCCGAAGGCTGCGAAATGACGTCCCTGGTCAAGCAAAACCGGCCGCGCTTCACCGATGTCGAGGGCCTGGCCGCGATGGTCGGCGGCGGCGACGTCTTCGGTGTCGGTGGCCATCATTTTGCCCGGCTGCCGATCGCCTTGTTGCGGGCCATCGCCCGCTTGGGCGTCAAGGATCTTCGCTATGTCTGCTGGGCCGGCGGCCTGCCGCTCGAACTGCTTCTCGAAGCGAATGCCGTGGCGGAGGTCGATATCTGCTTTTCCAGCCTCGATATTTTTGGCTTGCCGCCGCGCTTCCGCGCGGCTGCCGAGACCAATGCCGTGCCGGTCCGCGACTGGACGGCGCTGGCCATGATCCAGGCGCTGCGGGCGGGGCAGCAGAACCTGCCGTTGATGCCGTTTCAGCTTCCGGAGGGTTCGGACATGCTGGCGCGCGTGCCGGGTGCGATCGCCGCGCCCGATCCGATCGCGGGAATCACGACCGGGATCATCCCGGCCTTGCGGCTCGATACGTTCGTCGTCCATGCCCAGCGTGCCGACGAGAGCGGCAATGTCCAGATCATCGGACCACGGGCGCTGGATTTCGCCATGGCCGGCGCGGCGCGCGAGGTGCTGGTGACGGTCGAGGAGATCGTCCCGGTCGGAGCGCTGCGGCATGATGGTCGGCAGAGCATTTTGACCCGCAACCAGGTGTCGGCGATCGCGCTGGCACCAGGCGGCGCCTATCCCGCCTCCTGCCTGCCATTCTATGTGACGGATTATCAGGCGTTGGCGGGGGCGTTCGCGGCCAAGGAAATACCTTTGTCGGACAGCCTGAGCATGCCTTCGGAAGGCGTGCCGGAGCGGGTTCAAGACGCTGCAAAAGTCCGCGCTGAAACAGTCCTCGCAATGCCCAGGCTCGTGCACGGCAACAAGGAGGCGTCCATCGACGAGATCATCGCCGCCCGCATCGCCGCTGAGCTCGACAATGAGAGCTTTGCCAGTGCCGGCGCGGTGTCGCCGCTCGCCAATGTCGCCTACCGGCTGGCCAAAGCGACGCACGCGCCGGACATGATCATCGCCACCATGAGTTGCGGCCATCTCGACATAGCACCGAGCCCGATGATCCTGTCGCTGATCGAAAGCCTCGATTGCGAGACGGCGGTGGCGCATGCCGGCGGCGACGACACCTATTCGACCTACTACCAGGCCGGCGCGGTGACGCATGAGATCGTCGGTGCCGCGCAGGTCGACCGCCGTGGGCGCGTCAACACCATTGCGCTGCGCAAGCGTGACGGCAGCCTTATCCGGCTGCCCGGGCAAGGCGGCATGGCCGACGTCGCCAACATGCATCGCGATTATCTGCTCTACGTCCCCCGCCATTCCGTGCAGTCGCTGGTCGAGACGGTCGAGATTGCCAGCTCGGCGCGCGGCCTGTTGACTGAGGCCGAACGCGAGCCGATGGGCTATCGGACCGGCGCGGCATTGGTGTTCACCGACCTTTGCGTGTTTCGGCTCGACGGCGAGAGCCGGCAATTGGCCGTCATCGAGACCATGCCGTGCGTGACGCGCCAGCAGCTCCAGGATGCCACCGGCTTTGCCCTGACATTCGATGCCGATTGCCGCGAAGTTGCGCTACCCTCGAACGAGACGCTCGACATCCTGCGAAACCGCATCGACCCGCTCGGCCTGCGACGCCTCGAATTCGTCAGCGCCAGGGAGCGCAGCGCGCTGATCGCCGAGATCCTGGCCACCGACCGGCGGATGGTCGAGCGCTGCATCGCCGCACAGCGGTCGCATGCTGCACCGGATTGAAGAGGGGTGGCGCATGGCAAAGCCGTTGCTCGAAATGTCGGCCGCGAGGGTCTTCTTCGATGGCATCTTCACCAGCCCGCGCGTTGCCCATCCGGAAGGCGTGGCCATCCATCGCGACGGCTCGATCTGGTGCGGCACCGAAACCGGCGACCTGCTGCGCTTGGCCGCCGATGGCGGCTCGGTCGAACGCATGGGCGGTACGGAGGGCTTTCTGCTCGGCATCGCCTTCGATAGCGCGGACAACTGCTTCGCGTGCGATCTCAGACATGCGGCGATCTTTCGCTGGGATGCCGCGACGGCTGGTATGACGCGCTTCGCCTCGGCCGGCATCCGCGTGCCGAACTATCCGATCGTCGACGAGACACGCGGCTGGCTCTACGTGTCGGACAGCGTAGGCGAAGACAACCGCTCCGGCATCTTTCGCTACGATTTGAAGACCGGCGAAGGCGGCCTGTGGTGCAGCGAGACCATGGCCTTCGCCAACGGCATGGCGATGGCGCCGGGTGGCGATGGGCTTTACGTCGTGGAAAGCCATGCGGCCTGCCTCAGCTATGTGCCGATCCTTGCCGACGGCACGGCAGGGTCTCGCCAGCTCGTCGTGGAGGGCGTGAACAACGTTCCCGATGGCGTCGCCTTGGCGCCGGACGGTTCGCTGTTCATCTCATGCTACGAGCCGAGCCGCATCTATCGCTGGCGAAAGGATAGCGGGCTCGAGGTGCTGATCGAGGATCCGGCGGCAACGACGCTCGCCCACCCAACCAACATTGCCTTCAAGGACGACAAGCTCTACACCGCAAATCTCGGCCGCTGGCACATCACCGAAATCGACTTGACGGCGATTTCTTAGATCGGGCCGAACCGGGCGGCGCTGCCCTATCCCAGCCGCCCGTGACTCGATCGGATGCGCAACACCTGCACCCGCGACGGCAGCTCGATCAGGAACTCTTCGTCTCGCTCGAGATGGTGGATTGTCGTCGGATCGCCGCCGGTGAAGGCCGCCATCGCCTCGACATTTTCCCAATAGGAAATCGTCACGAACTCCGAATGGGTCGGCGTGTCCTCGCGAAAAGTCTGCACGCCCAGCGCCTTCTCGATCAGCGGCTTGATGCCGGCCTCGTAATTGTAACTCTCATAGGCATCCGCCTTTTCAGGCACGGTTCTGCCGCGCCAGACACGGGCGATGGTTGGAGTTTTCTCTGTCATCGCCATTGAATTCCTGCTGTCTCGAATCGTTCCAACCCGGCATTCGGCTTGGCAAGGCCAGCCAGGGAATGCATCTGCCAGCGACGGTTTTCGCCCTCCCCGGTCGTTATAGGGGGCGCCGCCTCAGCTAGGGCCTCCTTGCCGACCAGTAGGAGACCTACTCCTGATCCTCGGCGCCGCCTCCGTGGAAGAAGGACCGGATTTCCTGCATGTCGACGCTGCCGTCACCGTTCTCATCGACGGCGTTGAATATCCGCCCGACGAAATCCTGGACCTCGGTCTGAGACAGCGCGCCATCGCCATCCGCGTCCACTATGGCGAACATCATTCGCATCCTCGCGCCATGCATCCCGCGTGCAATGCCACCGCGGCCTCCCATCTCCCAACCTCGGTCAGGCGGGCCCATCCTGTAGCCGCGATGCCAGCGGTCGGGACCTCGCCGTTCTGCCCGGGGCGCGCGATCTTCCTGCATTCTCTCCTCCAGCATCTCGGTCATCATCTGGCGCATCATTTCGCGCATGGCATCCTGGCTCTGCCCGCTCATTGCGGGCGACGGTTCGGCGCCACGATCCGGTGCCGGCGCTGCGGGCGCAGGTGGGCTCGTCTGGCCGAATGCCGGCGCGGCCAACATGGCCAGCGCCGCAGCAATTACCGTGGTTTTGCTTGCGAGCGTCATCGTATTCTCCATCGGTATGAATTGTAGCCGAATATGTCTGCATCCAAGCCAAACCGGCTGCTCGCCTCATGGTTCCTGGTCAGTCGGCACGACGGCGCAAAAGTCCGCCTGGTCGCGGCAACGAAAGCCGCTTGCCCACGTTGCCATGGATGCGACGCTCCACCAGGAGGAAAAAATGGCCGACGATAAGAGCAAGCGAGATTTCCGCGAGCGCGACCGCGTTTCTACGGAAGACGACCGTGAAGTCGAGTATTTTGCCCAACAGAACGGCATCACCGCCGACCAGGTCCGCCAGCTGATCAAGAGCTTCGGCAATGATCGCGGCCGGCTGACCGTAGCCGCGAAGGCGTTGCGAGGGATTTCACCTGCCGGAGCCGACGAGGTGACCAGGGAAGCCCGCCAGCAGGCGACACCCATGCATCTCGGCAAACCCGACGAGTGATGCCGGGCAACTGCTCTGCCGCTGCCGCGGGCATCAGAACTTGCGGCTCAAATAGTCCGAGCCGCGCAGGCCGAACCGCCACTCGGCATCGACAGCCTTGGAAATGCCGATCCGGCGGCCTGTTAGAACGGCGCCGGCTTCGCCCGGCGGCGTGAATTCGAATGGCGGCACGTCCAGCGGCAGCCCGTCATGGGATTTGTCGATTGCCAGCGCCTGGCAAAGGCGACCCGGTCCCGAACAAAGCAGCCGGGGATCGTCAACGCCGCGATTGGCCCGCATCACCTCCAGCCCGGATTGCGGTTCGATTGCGCGGATAAGCACGGCACTGCCGGGCAGGCACACGGCATTGAGGCACCAATGCAGGCCATAGGAGCGATAGACATACGCGCTGCCGGGGGCGCCGAACATTGCGCCGTTGCGCACCGTCCTGCCACCGAAAGCGTGCGAAGCCGGATCATCCGGGCGATAGGCTTCGGTTTCGACGATGATGCCGCCGACGCCGTGCAAGAGCAGCATCGCGCCGATCATGTCGCGCGCCACGGTGGTGGCGTCTCGGGCAAAGAATTGATGGTTGGTGGTCAATGTGCAGCAGACTCGATCACGCCTGAACTTGGCGCGTCAGCAAGGTCCCGGACCGGAAACAAAATGTCCAGCCATCGCGCCACCGAACCTGGGGCAGCGGTATTCAGCGCAGCATGGCTGCGCCGATGAAAACCGCCGCGGCCAGCACGACGATGGCGGCAATCACCAGGACTGGCCCATATCTGCTCGGTTGGACGTCGGGCTCATCCTTCAGCGGGCGCATCGCATTGGCATAGCTCGCCTGGTTGGTAAACTTCGGCGTTTCATGGCGCGCGGCAGGGCTCTTCGGCGGAGCGTTGCCGGCGGATTCCGCGTCCGTTTCCATGGGAGCCGCAGCCGGATCGATGCCCGGGGTCTTGTCCCCTTCGCGCCCGGCATCGATATCGCCCCGCGCTTGAGCCGGGCTTCGCCCAAGAGGTTCTGCGTCGGTCATCGTCGAGGTCCTTTCAGAGCATCGGCCTCAAGCATTCTAACCTGCGTCTCATTTCAAAGTTCCCCCGTTTCAAAGTTCCCCCTTTTTGAAGTTCCGACGAGCGGGAACCGCCTAGGCCTGCTTCCAGGAACAACCGGCGATCGAGCGGGTTGAGCAAGCATCGGGAGAGCAACATGGACTTGGTGCGCCACGCGCCTACCTGCGCGGCAGTTCGACAACAGGCCCAGCGAGTGCGCATGATCTACTTCACGGCCGACACGCATTTCAGCGACCCGCGCATTTTGCGCATCGACCGCCGCCCGTTCGGCTCGCTGGCGGAACATGACCGGTCGCTCATTGCGTTCTGGAACGAGACTGTCGGGCCGGACGACGAGATCTGGCATCTCGGCGATTTTGCCAGGGGATCGGCCGCGTTCGTGTCGTCGCTTCTGGCGTCTCTTCATGGCAGCAAGCATTTGATCATCGGCAACAACGATGCTGCGGCCACCATCGAGGCCACAGGTTGGGCGAGCACGCAACACTACAAGGAGCTGGCGCTCGACGGCAGCCTGCTGATCCTTTGCCACTACCCTTTTCGCACCTGGAACCAGATCGGCAGGAAATCGATCGACCTGCATGGCCATTCCCACGGCAGGCTGACCCCGGTCACGCGCCAGTATGACGTCGGCGTCGACAGCTGGGATTTTCGTCCGGTCACGCTGACCACCATCCTTGCCAGCCGCGGCCGAAGGGCGGCGCGGCTAAGCCGTCAAAAAGTCGAGTGATCGAAAGTGCCGGCCGTGCGTTGAGGAATTTCAACGCCAGGGAGCACGCCATGAACAGACGTGAACTGATCGATGCCGATGGCGGCAATCATGCCGCAAAACCCATTCCGCGCGCCGCGTTCGATAGCACCTTGGCCCTGCTGCGCGAAGGCTATGACTTCATTTCGGCCCGCTGCCGGCGCATGAACACCGACATCTTTGCCACGCGCCTGATGCTGCGGCCGGCAATCTGCGTCCGCGGTGCCGAGGCTGCCGAGATGTTTTATGGCGGCGACCACTTCACCCGAATTGGTGCGATGCCGCAGACCACGCTGCGTCTGCTGCAGGACAAGGGCAGCGTCCAGGCGCTCGACGGCGCCGCTCACCACCACCGCAAGGCGCTTTTCCTGTCGATCCTGTTGGATGGTGACCAGATCGAGCGGCTCCGCGCAACCTTCCGTCGCGCCTGGCTCGACCAGCTGGAAGACTGGCAGCGGCGTGACGAGATCGTCCTGTTCGACGCCGTAAACCTCGTCCTGACCCAGGCGGCAGCGGATTGGGCCGGCATCCCCGCCGACAAGGATCGCGCCGAACTCTGCCGCGAGCTCAGCGGCATGGTCGAGAACGCCGGCGGCATCGGGCCGTCGACCATGCTGGCGCTGTGGCGGCGACGCCGGACCGAACGCACTATCGGCGAGCTTGTACGGCGCGTTCGAAGCGGCGCGCTTGATTTGCCGGCAAACAGCCCGGTCCGCCTGGTCAGCGAATATGTCGATGCCGAGGGAATGCCGCTCGATGTTGCCAGTGCCGCGGTCGAAATCATCAACATTATCCGTCCAATCGTCGCCATCGGCCGCTTCATCATGTTTGCGGCGCTGGCGCTTCACCAGCACCGCCAATGGTACGACAAGTTCGCTGCCGGCGATGACGACGGGCTGGAAGCCTTCGCCGAGGAGGTTCGCCGGCTCTATCCGTTCTTCCCGTTCATCGGCGGCCGCGCCCGCCACCCCTTCGAATGGAAGGGCTACCGCTTCGGCAAAGGCGACTGGGTTCTGCTCGACCTGCACGGCACCAACCACGATCGCCGCCTGTTTGTGGAGCCGGACCGATTCATCCCGGAGCGCGGCTTGAGCTGGAAAACCCGCGGCTTCGACTTCATCCCGCATGGCGGCGGAGATCCGGCGACTACCCATCGCTGCCCCGGAGAAGCCGTCACCGTCGCGCTGATCATGGAAGCGGTTCGCCTGCTGACGCGGTCGATGGCCTACCAGGTGCCTGATCAGGATATGACCGTCTCGCTTGCCCGCATGCCGGCGCGGCCGAAATCCGGGTTCAGGATAGATAATGTGCGGCGAAAACCCGGCTGAAAGGCTGCCGGTCGAACCGGAACCTCTGCGGAGCTGAGGCGTTCGAAAAATTGCAAGGCGTAAAGGCAAACGCAATGGCTCAGAAGATCACGACAGGCGCGAACGACCGGCCGCGCAATGAAACCATCGGCCAATCCGGCGAAGGCCTGCCGGACGACAGCAGCAGGCCGCTCGAGGTCGACGAAGGCTGGGTCGCCCGGCTGAGAAACAAGCTGCAGGGCAAGCCCCGGCAAGCCGGTCAGACCAACACGGACGAAGTCCCCGCAGGCACTCCAGGCGCTGGCGAGAATATTTGCCGCCGCTGTGCAGGGTCAGGGATGATCGACGGCCGCACCTGCCCCGAATGCGGCGGAACCGGCAAGGTGGTGACGCCGATAGGCGGAGGCTGAGGGGATTCGACAGGCTTGGCGACCTGCTTCAGTCCAAGTCCGTCCGGCTGTGGAGCGCGGATCAGATCGCCGGCACCCACTTCCAGAGCACGCCCTCCTTGCGGTCGGGGTAGTGCTTGAACTCGCATTCGAAGCGCCAACCGTAATTCTTGGCGGCGGCAAGCGCCTCCTTGCTGACCGGGTTCATGCCGGTTCCCGGCGCAAACCAGTCCTCCAGCAAATCATCGGGGATATAGGCGCCGATCCTCAAAGGCAGCTTTTCGAGGACGACATCCATTTCGGGCGGTGCGGGCACGGGGCGCTCCTTTCGATCTATCTCACGAACAAATTTGAGGCCGATTGAGTTCCAGGCGGTTGTTGAGATCGACGGTGATCGTCAGGAACCGGAGTACTGGATTTGATTTCCCGCTTTATGAGACAAGATACGGCCGAAATGGTGATGGCAAAATTCGCAAGTTTGGCGCACCCGACAGGATTCGAACCTGTGACCTCTGCCTTCGGAGGGCAGCGCTCTATCCAGCTGAGCTACGGGTGCCTTCAGGATCGACAATCCGGAAAACGAACCAGCCGGTAAACCGGCCAGCCACGGCTTCTTAGCGGAAGCAGAGGCGGGCTTCAACGGGCAAATGGAATTGCGCTTGCCTCCTCAGGCAGAGGTCACAAGTTCGACGCCAGTCGGGTGCGCCGGTTATGTGCCGAATGAGAGCTAGATCGAACGGGCAAACAGCCGTAGTGATCCGACGGCACGTTTAGGAGGATTGAGCCATGGGCATTCCGCAGCACTACAGCCACATGTTGCCGGTGCGCTGTAGCGAATTGGTCAAAACTCTTTACCCGTTAGTAAAGGCGGATCAGCGACAAGCTGATAGGCATGGCGGTCCTTTGGGCACGACATTGTTATTGGCTTTGGCGACGCCGATGATCGTTTTACCGGCTGAACGTATACTGCAGGCCTTGGACGGCAATCCGGGTTACTCCGACGAGACGGGCATAGATCCTGTCCTAACCAAAGCGGTTCGAAGCGAATGTGACAAACGGCTAAAGGAAACCTCATTTTTTGAGGGTCTTGGCTGGACCTCCGTTAGCGGCTGGGCAATGTTTGACCTCGGTAAGCGACTTCCACCTGATTTAGCCGAAGAGTTGCGTAGTGCCGCTGCCCAAAATGCGGCTGGGAACCTAGAGGTGCGCGCATTCTTCAGTCGTCTTCGGAATGGACTTTCCCACGGTGGGATCATGTATCTGGACAGCAAAGGCGAATCTTCCGAGGCCGAAGCGGAAATGCTTGCATTTGTCAGCGGCAAACGCGGCACGAAACAACCCCTTTGCCGAGACGGAACTTCGAAATGCGCCTACGCGGGGCCGCCAATCGAAAGTCTCAACATTCTGCGAATTTCGGAGAGCGGGTTTCGCGAGTTCCTTATGAGATGGGCAACCTGGCTTGAGAACTCCGGCGCTGCTAGAGGTCTAAGTGAAACAGTTATAGCCGCAGAGTGAGCGGCTGAAGCAATCGAGAATCAGAATAATGATCACAGGTGAACTTCGCTCGAAAATCGAAGCCGTCTGGAACGCCTTCTGGGCGGGTGGCATTGCCAATCCGCTCGAGGTGATTGAGCAGATCACATATCTGCTTTTCATGCGCGGGCTGGACGAGGCGGAGCAACTGGAAGAAAACCGTTCGACGCGGACCGGACAGCCCATGCGCCGGCGCATCTTCAAGGATGGCAAGGACGGCATCGGCAAGGAAGGTGGCGTTGCTTACGCGGACATGCGCTGGTCGCGGCTGAAGAACAGCGATGCGGGCACGATGTTCAGCACCATGTCAGAACACGTCTTCCCGTTCCTGCGCACCATGGCGGAGGACGGCACCGCGCACGCCACGCACATGAAGGGCGCGCGCTTCACCATTCCCTCTCCGGCGCTGCTGGTGAAGGTAGTCGACCTCATCGACAAGCTGCCGATGCAGGATCGCGACACCAAGGGCGATCTCTACGAATACATGCTGTCGAAAATCGCCAGCGCCGGCCAGAACGGCCAATTCCGCACGCCGCGCCATATCATCGCGCTGATAGTGGAGATGACGGCGCCGACGCCAAAGGACGTCATCTGCGATCCGGCCTGCGGCACCTGCGGCTTCCTTGTCGCGGCAGGTGAATATCTGCGCGACAACCATCCGAAGCTGTTCATCGACCAAAAGAGCCGCGACCATTTCAACGAGGAAATGTTCCACGGCTTCGATTTCGACCAAACCATGCTGCGCATCGGTTCGATGAACATGACGCTGCACGGTGTCGAGGATCCCGACATCCGCTATAAGGATTCGCTTAGCCAGGAGCATGCTGGCGACGAGGACCGCTATTCGCTGGTGCTGGCCAATCCACCCTTCGCAGGCTCACTCGATTACGAGACCACCGCCAAGGACCTCCTCTCAATCGTCAAGACCAAGAAGACCGAGCTTCTGTTCATGGCGCTGTTCTTGAAGCTACTAAAGCCCGGCGGTCGGGCGGCGGTGATCGTGCCGGATGGCGTGCTGTTCGGCTCCTCCACCGCGCACAAGGCGATCCGGAAAATGCTGGTCGAAGACCATAGGCTCGACGGCATCGTCAAGCTGCCGTCCGGAGTGTTCCGGCCCTATGCCGGAGTCTCGACCGCAATCGTGCTGCTTACCAAGACCAATTCCGGTGGCACGGACCATGTTTGGTTCTATGACTGCCAGGCTGACGGATTTTCACTTGACGACAAGCGCACGCCGCTTCTTTCGGTCGAAAAGGTAGGACCAACACCCGGCCGCCGTGAGGCAGGGCATTTCGTCAATATTACGCTGACCGATGACGAGCTTGCGAAGAATAACCTGCCAGACATCGCCGCCCGCTGGGCCGAGCGTCATACGGCGGAGCACAAGCGCGCCCGCACCGATCAGAGCTTTTGCGTGCCCAAGGCCGAGATCGCGGCCGCTGGCTACGACTTATCCATCAATCGTTACAAGGAACTAGTGCACGCAGCGGCACAGCAACGGCGCCCCAGGGAGATCATCGAGGAATTGAAGGTGCTGGAAAGGGAAATCGCGGAAGGACTGCAGGAACTCGAGGCGATGCTGTGACCTTCGTGGAATTGCAGCAAATCGCTGATTTCGTGCAAGGCGGGCGGCATGGTCTGTCTGGCAAGAATTTCGTGGCGAATGGATTCCCCGCCTATGGTGCCGGCGGAGTGAACGGCTTTCTACCGGAGCCAGAATTCAATCGGGACGCGGTTATCCTTTCAGCCATTGGAGCTCGTTGCGGAAAGTGTTTTTTGGCTGAGGGCCAATGGTCAAGCTTGGCAAATACCCAAGTGATATTCCCCGACTCCAAAAAGGCAGACGTTCGGTTCCTCTGGTATCAATTGAATGATGAAGCGCGCTGGCCGCGCCGGGGTCTCGCGCAGCCGTTTATTCGTCCATCAGATGTCAGAGCGCACAAAGTCTTTCTTCCCCCGCTCGACGAGCAGCGGCGCATTGCGGCGATCCTGGACAAGGGGGATGGGCTTCGCCGCACGCGCAAGCGCGCCGCAGAACTTCTCGACAGCCTAGCCGACGCCACCTTCCTGGAAATGTTTGAGGAGAATAGCGGGGCAACATTTGAACTGAAAGATGTCGTTAAGGCAGGAACAATCGTTACTTACGGAATAGTTCAGGCAGGTCCAGAGGTTGTTGACGGCGTACCGTATATTAGGACCGGTGACCTTGTCGACGGCGAGATCCAAGCGGCGAACCTGAGGCGCACAAATCGGGCGATTGCCGCGAAGTTTGGTCGATCCCGGGTCGAGGCAGGCGATATAGTTATGAGCATCCGCGCAACTGTAGGGACCACCGCTATCGTGCCACCTGCTCTAGAGGGGGCGAACCTTACACAAGGAACCGCACGCATTGCTCCAGGCGATAAAGTTCGCTCTGAATATTTGCTTGGCTATCTTAGATCTGAAAGAATCCAGCGATGGATCGCTGCTCAAGTAAAGGGCGCAACGTTCCTGGAGATCACACTTGGAAGACTTAGAGAGCTTCCTGTCGCGGTCCCGCCGATGAGTCGCCAGCTAGAATTCTCACGCCGGATGAGTAAGCTGCGGCAGCTTTCAGGAGTGATGAAAGTTCAGAAAAATCGAGCGGACGCTTTGTTCTCCGCACTCCAACAGCACGCGTTTTCAGGTCGACTTTAGCCCGGGGCCAAAAGTGTCCAACTTCGCATTCCTCGCTGCCGAATTCCCGACCGTCCACGAGGCGGCGGTGGAGGCTGAGCGGCAGGCAGGGGTGTCGCCGACGGCGGCTGCATTCTTCGCAGGTAAAACAGTCGAGCTCGCGGTTAAATGGGCGTTCCGCTCGGATCCAGGCCTCAAGCTCCCTTATCAAGACAACATTGCGGCGCTTCTGCACGAGCCGAGCTTTCGCCGCGCGGCGGGCGAAGCGGTGTTCGCCAAGGCGAAGTTCATCAACACGCTACGCAACTGCGCCGTGCACGAGGAGAAGACGATCCGCCCTGGCGATGCGGCCGGCGCTGTTAAAGAGCTTTTCCATGTCTGCTTCTGGCTCGCCCGCACCTATGCGCGCAAGGCAAAGCCGGCGGATGGGCTGACCTTCGACACTTCGATGCTATCGCGCCGCGACGAGACGCTTAAGAAGGCCTTCGCGCACCTAAAGGCGCAGCAGGAGGAACTCGACGCCAAGAACGGCGAACTGGCAAAACTCCTTTCCGACAAAAGCAATCTCGACGAGGAATTGAAGCGGCTGCGGGCCGAAGTTGCTGCGGCACGGCAGGCCAGCGAAGCGACGCCTGATCAACATGACTACAACGAGGCCGAGACCCGCGATCGTTACATCGACCTCCTGCTGCGCGAGGCCGGTTGGGCGCTGGACAAGCCGGAAGATCTTGAATTTCGTGTCGAGGGCATGCCGAACAATGAAGGCATCGGCTTCGTCGACTATGTGCTGTGGGGAGCCGACGGCAAGCCGCTCGGTCTGGTCGAGGCCAAGCGTACGCGCAAGGATGCGCGCCAGGGCCAGCAGCAGGCCAAGCTCTATGCCGACCGGCTGGAAGCGCACTACGGCCAGCGGCCGGTCATATTCTATTCGAACGGTTACGAGCACTGGATCTGGGACGACCAGAATTACCCGCCGCGCCAGGTCGGCGGCTTCTACAAGCGCGACGAGCTGGAACTGCTAATCCAGCGTCGCACCAACCGGAAGAAGCTCAGCGGGACTCGCATCGATACCAAGATCGCCGGCCACAGGAGGCCCTATCAGCAGCGCGCCATCCGCGCCATCGCCAAGAGCTTCGAGGACGACGGCGAGCGCAAGGCGCTGCTGGTCATGGCGACCGGCTCAGGCAAGACGCGCACGGTGATCGCGCTGGTCGACCTGCTGATGCGCGCCAGTTGGGCTAAGCGCGTGCTGTTCCTCGCCGACCGCGTCGCACTAGTCAACCAGGCGGCCGGCGCGTTCAAGGCGCATCTGCCTGATTCGGCGCCCGTTAATCTCGTCACTGAACGGACCAACGAGGGCCGCGTCTTTCTGTCCACCTACCCGACGATGATGAACCTCATCGACGGAAAGGCTGACGAGAAGCGCAAGTTCGGGCCTGGTCACTACGATCTGATCGTCATCGATGAGGCCCATCGGTCGGTCTATCAGCGCTATCGGGCGATCTTCGAATATTTCGACAGCTTCCTCGTCGGACTGACGGCGACACCAAAGGACGAGATCGATCGCAACACTTATTCGCTGTTCGACTTGGAAGACGGCGTGCCGACCGACGCCTATTCGCTCGACGAGGCGGTGGCCGATGGCCATCTGGTGCCGCCAAAGGCGATCTCCGTGCCGCTGAAGATCGTGCGCTCCGGCCTGCGCTATGACGATCTGAGCGACGAGGAAAAAGATCGTTGGGACATGCTGGAATGGGGCGAGGAAGAAATCCCCGATAGTGTCGACGCCGCAGAGGTAAACAAGCGGCTCTTCAACATCGACACTGTTGACCTTGTCATTGCGCATTTGATGACCAACGGCATTAAGGTCGAAGGCGGCGACCGGCTCGGCAAGACTATCATCTTTGCCAAAAACCAGGCGCATGCGTTGTTCATCGAGGCGCGATTCAACGCGGCCTATCCGAACCTCGCCGGCCACTTTGCCCGCGTCATCACCTATGAGAGCGGAGCCTACGCGCAGACGCTGATCGACGATTTTTCGAAGAAGACAAAGGCGCCTCATATCGCTGTTTCGGTCGACATGCTCGACACCGGTATCGACGTGCCCGAAATAGTCAACTTGGTGTTCTTCAAGCAGGTGCGCTCGAAGACGAAATTCTGGCAGATGATGGGACGTGGCACGCGGCTCTGCCCGGACCTGTTCGGACCAGGCCAGGACAAGGAGTTCTTCCGCGTCTTCGACTATTGTCAGAACCTGGAGTTCTTCGGCGCCAATCCGGAACTGAAGGAAGCTAGCGCTGCGAGATCGCTGTCGGAACGACTGTTTGCAGCGCGGCTCGACCTAGTGCGAGCGCTGGACGAAAAGAAACAAAAGTCCGATGGCCTGGCCGAGGATGCGACATCGTTCAAAAACGCGAGCGACGCCGAGTTGCCGCCGACTGAGGACGGAATTCGAGCTGACGCAGTTGACGTTCTGCGCGACACCATAGCTGGGTTGAACCTGGACAACTTCATTGTGCGCCAGCGCCGTCGTGCCGTGGAGAAATACCAAACGCCGGAAGCCTGGATCGCGATCGACGACGAGAAGCGAAAGGAACTCGTTGACGAGATTGCACCTCTGCCGTCGGCGAAGCAGTTCGGAACCGAGGAAGCCAAACGGTTCGACCTGTTGATGTTCTCGCTGCAGCTCGCGCTGCTGAAGGGCTCCAGGCGCTTCAGCACCTTGAAAAAGCAACTCCTCGAGATCGCGTCAGCGCTGGAGGACCAGACTGGCATTCCGGCAATTGCTCATCAGGCCGCCTTGATCGAGGAGATTCAGACGGACATCTGGTGGGAAGGCGTCAGCGTTCCTTTGCTAGAGCTGGTCCGTTTACGTCTGCGTGACCTCGTCCAGCACATCGAGAAAGGCCGGAAAGCAGTCGTCTATTCCGATTTTGACGACGAGATCGGCAAGGGCGTCGAAATCGATCTGCCGCAAGTTGGCGAGGCGGATTTCGCCCGCTTCAAGCAGAAGGCGCGCCATTTCCTCAGGAAGCACGAGGATCATCTCGTCCTGCACAAGCTGCGGCAGGGAAGGCCGCTTACAACCACTGATCTGGCCGAGTTGGAAAAGATGCTACTCGAGGCAGGCATTGGTGATGCCGGAGACATCGAGCGCGCACGCGAGACGAGCCACGGCTTCGGTCGCTTTGTCCGTTCACTGGTTGGACTCGACCGCGCAGCCGTTTCGGAGGCCTTCAGCGAGTTCCTGTCGGCGGGGACAGCTTCCGCCGCTCAGATCGAATTTGTCGGCATGATCATCGAGCACCTGACCGACCAGGGCACGATGGATCCAAGCCTGCTCTATGAGCCGCCCTTCACCGACGTCGCGCCTACTGGACCTGAGCAGGTCTTTGACGAGGACCGTGTGATGAGGCTCGTCAACCGCATCCGCGAAATCAGCGACACCGCAGTAGCATCCTTGGGATAGACACCGTCCCGTCCGGCGCCACCGCCTGCTCATTCTGTCACGGTAAGCACTGCCTTGCCGCTGATGCTGCGCTGCCGCAGCGCGTCGAGGGCTTGGCCGACGTCCCGCCACGGCACGGTGAGGACTACGCGCGTTTCGAGCCGGCCGGCTGCGATCAGCGCGAGCAGCGAGGCGATGTCGGCGCCAACCTCCGGACCGGAAGCGTAGTAGGCGAAGGTCTGCAGCCGCGCACCTTCGTGCCCCGGAACGAACTGGCGGAAGCCGATGGGCGTGAGTTCGCCGCTGCTCGAGCCGAACATGACGACGGTCCCGCCGGGCGCGATCCGTTCGATCGCGTGGGCGAGGCTATCGCCGCCGACCGACTCGGTAATCAGCGAGAACAGTCCTTCGGCCAGCTCGATCGTTTCGACGACCCGCTCGGCTCCGAGGCCGCGGAGATCGTCGGCATGCCGTTCAGCGGCGACCGCCACCACCGACGCGCCCTGCTGGCGGGCGATCTGGATCTGGAAACGGCCGACCGCGCCGCTTGCGCCGGTAATCAGGACCCGCTGGCCGGCCAGGTCGCCGCCGAGGCGCAGGGTCCGCAGTGCGGTCGTGCCCGCGACCGGAACAGTGGCGGCGGAGACGAAGCTGACGTCGTCCGGCAGGACGGCGAGGTGGTCGGTCGGAACGGCGACCCGTTCGGCCCACCCGGCCTCGTCGACCAGAGCCGCAACCCGGGCGCCGACGGCCGGCCCGGAGCCGTCGGCCGCGGCGCGCTCGACAATTCCGGCGACGTCCTGGCCAGGCACCCAGCCGTCCGGACGGATGTTGAGCAGGCGCAGTTCGCCGCGGTTCAGCGAGACTGCCCGGACCGAGACCAGCGCCTCATGCGGGGCGGGCTCCGGCTCACCAAGCTCGGCGAGCCGCAACCCGGTGGCGCTGTCGGAAGATGTGACCAAGGCGAGCATTGGTATCGTCCCTTCTTGCTGCGTGGCGGACGCCAGCCTGTTTCCGTGCGCCGGGCTTGTTGGTCCGACGTTCAGAACGCAAGCAGGGCATGACTAAATGGAAGCCCGCCTGTCGGCTTCTGAGTTACTCATCCCTAAACTATCGACTTTCCTGTTTGAGAATTTAGATATCTTGGCAGTCGATCGCTAAAATCAGTCAATATGAGACAGCCTCTCCGCTACCCCTGGCCTTTCGATCCGGATGATGTCCTCGCCCCGGCAATCGCCGTGCGCGTCGACGTTACCGAAACCAGGGCGGAGGTGCCGGACCACCACCACCGCAAAGGGCAACTCGTCTTCGCGCTGGGCGGTGGCGTCACATGTCGCGTCCCCAGCGGCCTGTGGATGGTGCCGCCGCATTGCGCGGTGTGGATTCCCGGCGACATGGAGCACAGCAATATCGCGACCGCCAATGCCCGGATTTTCTTCGTCTATATCGAACCGGGAGCTACCGACCTGCCGGACCGGTGCTGCACGCTTTCGATCACGCCGTTGCTGCGCGAGCTCATCATCGAGCTGGCGGATCGCGTTGAGGACGATGACGCGAGGGGCGAGCTCCTGACCAGGGCTCTGCTCACCGAACTGCCGCGCATGCCTGTCCAGCAGCTGCATTTGCCGATCTCGTCCGAGCCGCGCTTGAGGCGCATCGCGGCGGCGTTGGCGCAAGATCCTGCCGATCGCAGCACCCTGGCGGAATGGGCCAGTCGCGTCGCGCTCAGCGAGAGCAGTCTAGCGCGTCTCGTGGTGAAAGAGACAGGGCTGACCTTCGGGCGCTGGCGCCAGCAACTGCACCTGATCGTCGCAATGCGCGAGCTGGCCTCCGGCGCCAGCGTGCAGCAGGTTTCGGCCGATCTCGGTTACGAATCGGTCACCGCCTTCATCACCATGTTCAAGAAAGCGCTTGGCAAGCCGCCGGCAAAGTATCTCAGCAGTGTCGCGCAAAACGGCGGCTCTGATTTTGTCGCCTGAACCCGCACGCGGTCAACACTCGGACTTCAACTGTCACTGCTCCTCGGCATACAGCAGCCGCGTCTTTGCCTCGGAGGTCGGCAACAGGCTGCGCTGGATCAGCGCCTCGACGTGGTCGTTGCGCTGGCGCGCGCTGTCGGCGCCCATCACCACGATGATCAGCCTGTGCCCGTCCGCATTATAGGAGGTGACGATGTTGAAGCCCGAAGCCCTGATGTAGCCGGTCTTGATGCCGTCGACCCCGCGCACCCGGCCGAGCATGTCGTTGTGGCCGCGCACCAGCCTGCCGCGGAACATGAAGTCGCTTTCAGAGAAATAGTGGAAATGCTGCGGGAAGCGGGCGTGCAGCGCCATGCCGAGCACCGCCATGTCGCGCGCGCTGGTGTGCTGGTCGCCGTCCGGCAGGCCCGAGGCGTTGCGGAAAACGGTGCTGCTCATGCCGATCTGGCGCGCCTTGGCGGTCATCATGCCGGCGAACGCCTCTTCGCTGCCGCCGAGATATTCGGCAACGGCGACCGCCACGTCATTGGCCGATTTGACGACTACGGCGCGGATCGCCGAATCGACGTCGATGGTCTCGCCGCGCCTGAACCGCAGCTTGGTCGGCGGCTGCCGGGCGGCGTTGTCCGACACCGGGATTTGCGTCTCCTTGCTGATGCGGCCCTGGTCCAGCGCCTCGAACAGGAGGTAGAGCGTCATCATCTTGGTCAGTGACGCCGGATAACGCGGCGCCGTCGAATTGACCTCGAACAGCGTCTTGCCGGTGCCGGCATCGATGACCATGGCGGCATATTTCTGCGGAGGCGCCGGCACGGCCAGCACGCTGTCGGGCGGCGTGACAGTCGTGCAGCCGGCAGCAAACAGCAGCAGCGCCAGCACAGCGACGCATTTGTGGATGGACGAAAAGAACCGGAAGGCGGACAAGTTAGTTCCGAAGGCAGGCAGTTTCTGAGACGACGCGAAGCTATCTTAACGCAAAGGCACAGTCCATTTGGTTAATATCGGTCTGGCCCTCGAACGGTGCCCTGTCCACAGGCCGACGTGGCGCCGCCTGATGTGAATTGCCGGCCACCGCGCTTGCGCAGCCGGCGGCGAGTGGGCTTTGCTGGCGCCGGCAGAATCGGGCCGCCAGAATCGGGCTGGCAGAATCGGTAGGTGCACATGGATACGGTCACGATCACGGCGAAGGGCATTTCGGTATCGGTCGATCTTGCCGTCGGCCATCTCGCCGACATGACGGTCGATATCGATGGCCGCCGGCTGAAGCCGCTGCATCGCGCACCCTGGGTCGGCGAGCCGCGCGAGATGCTGCCGAAAGACCTGCCTGAAGGGACGGTCCACCTGTCCGGCGATTTCCTCTGCGCGCCGTTCTCGATCAGCGACGTCGAAGCGGCACCTTTGCATGGCTGGCCGGCAAATAGTCGCTGGGACGTCGTCGACAGCGCGGCAACGGCCGATGGCTGGCGCGCCGTCTTCCGCCTGCAGCGCCCGGTCATGGGCGCAACCGTCGACAAGATCCTGACCTTGCGCGACGATCATCCCTTTCTCTATCAGGAGCACGTCTTTTCCGGCGGCGCCGGCGCCATTCCCGTCGCCCACCATCCGATGACGGTGATGACGGCCGGCGGCAGGCTGGCCTTCTCGCCGAAGCGCTTTGCCGCGACGCCCAACGAGGCGCCGGAGCCCAATCCCGCCCGCGGGCGCTCGTTGCTCGCCTACCCGGCGCGAACCGCCGACCTGACGCGCTTTCCCGCCGCCGACGGCGGCACGATCGACCTGACCACCTATCGCATGGACCAGCTGCGTGAGGACTTCGTGACGCTGGTCGAGGCCGATCATGGCGGGCCGGGCTGGACCGCGCTGGCGCGTCAGGCGGAAGCCGATCTCGTGCTGGTGCTGAAGAACCCGGCCGAACTGCCGGTCACCATGCTGTGGGTCAGCAATGGCGGGCGCGATTATGCGCCATGGAGTGGCCGCCACCGCGGCGTGCTCGGCATCGAGGACGGCCGCACGGCCGTCGGCCACGCCGCATCGCTCGGCGACAATTGGCTGAAGCGCGAAGGCGTGGCGACCGCCTTTGCCCTTTCCGAAGGGCGCCGCTTTTCGTTCCGCCATGTCATCGGCGCACTGCCATGGCCATCCGGCGAGCCGCCGCACGACGTCACGACCTCGCCGGGCCGCATGCGCATCCTGGCGGCTGACGGTGCCGTGCGCGACATCGCCTTCGACAGCGATTTCCTGCGGATCGGTCAATCCAGGCCCGATTGAAGGCTTGGCACAATCCGGCGTTTGAAATTTTCGAAAACTGCCGCCAAAATGCGCCAGAACCACCGTAAGGGGGCCAATGTCAGAAATCGCCCATATCGCTGCTGCCATTTTCAAGCGCGCCGGCAAGGCGCCGCGCTTCATCGTTGCCATTGCCGGTCCGCCCGGCGCCGGCAAGTCGACATTGTCGACAGGCTTGCACGACCTGCTGCCGGAAGGCACGGCGGAAGTCGTGCCGATGGATGGCTTCCATTACGATGACGTCGTTCTCGATCGACGCGGCCTTCGCGCGCGAAAAGGTGCTCCGGAAACCTTTGATTTTGCCGGCTTCGAAGCGCTGCTGAAGCGCATCCGCGCCGGCGAGCCGGATATCGCCATCCCGGTCTTCGACCGCAGCATGGAGCTGTCGCGCGCCGCCGCTGCGATTGTCGCCGCCGACACCAAATTCATTCTGGTCGAAGGCAATTATCTGCTGCTCGACGAGGAACCCTGGACGCGGCTGGCGCCGCTGTTCGACTTCTCGATCTTCGTCGATGTGCCGCGCGCCGAGCTCGAGCGCCGACTGCTGGCGCGATGGCACGAGCACGGCCGCTCCGACGAGGATGCGCGCGCCTGGATCGCCTCTAACGATATGCCGAACATCGACCGCGTGCTTGCCCGTCGGCGGGCCGCCGACCTGGTGGTCGGCGACCTGGCCTGACTTGCAAGGAACCGCCCGGCCGGAACCTTGACAGTTTCAGGCCGTTATCCCGGATACGGCAATTGTGCCCATGAGGGAACCGTTCGATGGAAACCATGGCAAGAAAGCCTGCGCCCGCCAAGGGCAGGGCAACACGATCAAAAGCCACTCGAGTGAAAACCAGCGCCGGCCCGGCAGCGGCGGCCCGCTCCAAGGATGCGGCAAAGCCCAGCTTTGGCAAGGCGGCGCCGAAAAAGGTGATGCCTGCCGCGACCAAAGCCGCTGCACCCAAGCCCAAAAGATCGGCAAGCAGCAGAGGATCGATCGCAGGCAGCGCAATGCGCACTGTTAAAGCAACGGCCAATGTCGCCGCCGGTGCCGTGCTTGCCACCGCCAAAGGTGCGGCGTCGCTTGCTGCTTCCGTAGTCGGCAAGGGCGGCTCAAAACCCCGGACCAAGGCAAAATAGCCGAGCGGAATCGATGTAAGATCAGCTTCTGGCCGGAATGGTGAGGCCCCTCTGCACCGCCGGCCGGGCGAGGCCACGCTCCAGCCATGCGCCCACGCTGGGGAAATCGTCGAAACCGACGAGTTCCCGCGCCTCGTAGAAGCCGATCAGATTGCGCACCCACCCAAGCATCGAAATATCGGCGATGGTGTAATCGTCGCCCATGATCCAGCTGCGGCCCTTGAGCCTCGTTTCGAGGACGCCGATCAGCCGTCGCGACTCGTCGCGATAACGTTCCAGCGGGCGCTTGTCGGCGATTTCGCGCCCAGCGAATTTGTGGAAGAATCCGACTTGGCCGAACATCGGCCCGATCGAAGCCATCTGGAAGAACACCCACTGGATCGTCTCATAACGCAGCGTCGCGTCTGCCGGCACCAGCTTGCCGGTCTTGTCGCTGAGGTAAAGCAGGATGGCGCCGGATTCGAACAAGCCGATCGGCTTGCCGCTCGGGCCGTCCGGATCGATCATCGCCGGTATCTTGCCGTTCGGGTTCAAAGACAGGAATTCCGGGGTCCAGCTCTCGTTCTTGCCGAGATCGACGGCATGCGGCTCGTAAGGCAGGCCAAGTTCCTCCAGCGCGATCGATATCTTCACCCCGTTCGGCGTCGGAAACGAATAAAGCTGGATGCGGTCGGGGTGGCTCGCCGGCCAGCGCCTGGCAATCGGAAACGCGGACAGATCGGTCATCGAAACTCCTGGTAGGGGACCGCGCCGAGCGGCACGGTCATGGCAGGTCGCAGAGAATTAGGCGCGACGCCTGGCGCGATCAATATGCGCATGGAAAGTTTCGCCGGCCCCGGTGAAGGACCCGCAAGGGGTGCGGTCACACGGCCTTGACCGCCAGCACCGCATTGGTGCCGCCGAAGGCGAAGCTGTTGCTGATCGCGGTGCGCACGGTGCGTTCGCGCGCCACGTTCGGCGTGATGTCGAGATCGCAGTCGGCGTCGGCTTCCCGATAATTGGCGGTCGGCGGCACGATGCCTTCGCGGATCGCCATCACGCAGGCGATCATTTCCAGCGCGCCGGAGGCGCCGAGGCAGTGGGCGTGCATCGATTTGGTCGAGGACACCGAAAGCTTGTAGGCATGGCCGCCGAACACGCGTTTGATCGCCGCCGTCTCGATCTGATCGTTGGCCTTGGTGCCGGTGCCATGCGCGTTGAGATAGTCGACGTCCTCGGGATTGAGCCCGGCATCGACGAGGCAGAAGCGCATCGCCGCCTCAGGCCCTTCGATGGTTGGCGCGACGATATCGGAGGCGTCGGCGGAAAGGCCGACGCCGGCGATTTCGGCAAGGATGGCGGCGCCGCGCGCCATGGCATGCTCATATGTTTCCAGCACCACCATGCCGGCGCCTTCGCCGAGCACGAGCCCCTGGCGGTCGGCCGAAAACGGCCGGCAGGTGTCCGGCGACAGTACCCGCAGGGCCTCCCAGCCCTTGAGGATGCCCCAGACCAGCGGCGCATCGGTGCCGCCGGCGACCATGACGTCGGCCCGGCCGAGCCTGATCTGATCGACCGCCGAGGCAATGGCGTGGTTGGATGACGAGCAGGCAGAGGTGATGCCGAACACCGGCCCGCGCAGACCAAGATTCATGCTGACATGGCCGGCTGCAGCGCCCGGCATTACTTTCGGGACGGTGAAGATGCCGGCGCGGTTCTTGCCTTCGAGCAGGATGGCGCGATAGTTCTCTTCGATTGCCTCCCAGCCGCAGACGCCGACGCCGACGATGGTGCCCATCCGGTAGGTGTTGGCCGCGTGCGGGTTCAATCCCGCCTGCTGTGCCGCCTCCCGCGCGGCGATCGTCGCCAGAAGGCTGAAGCGGTCCATCGACACGACCTGCTTGCGGTCGATGCCGTGCTCGGGAAGCGCCTTGATTTCGCAGCCGACCTTGACCTTCAGATCATGCAGCAGCGGATTGTCGATCGCGCCGATTGCCGAACGGCCGGCGCGCATTTCATTCCAGATTGCCGGTGCATTGGTGCCGAGCCCGCATAATCCGCCGATGCCCGTGATGACGACGCGCTTGTGCATTCAGTCAGGCTTTTTTCGCGATCAGCGCGCGAACCGCCTCGACCATGTCGCCGACATTCTTCAGATTGCTCCAGGCATCGACAGTGTTCATCTCGATTTCGATGCCATACTCTTCCTCGAGATCGAAGATGATCTCCGTCAGTTCCAGCGAATGGATGCCAAGGGCGGTCAGTTCGGTACTGGTGGTGATTTCCTCGCCGCCCGGCTCGGCATGAGCCTTGATCTTGGCGATGATATCGTTTGCCAGCTGGTCAGCCATTCGGTTTCTTCCCCAACTCTGTCGTTTCCCGACGCCAACTGATCAGCGCCCCTTTTGTCCTCGATTACGTCGTCATCGTCGCCTTTTACCCCCGCCAGGCGCCGGTGACCGTACCAAGGTGGCTCCCTCTATAGAAACCGAAACGCTGTCAAGCAACAAGCTATATATCGACAAAGCCGCCGCAGTGCTTAACGTTGGTGTCGTGGATACGATCGCATATAGCTTGACTTCAGTGCCGCCGGCCCAGCGTGTTGCCGGCGTCGCGCGGCTTGGCTGCGACTGGAACGGAGGCCGCACGCGTCTTCGGCGTCTGTACCAGGACGGTTCGGCCAAGATCCGCATGCCGGCGGTCTCGGCCGATCCGCTCGAAGCCGTCCTGATCAACACCGCCGGTGGGCTGACCGGTGGCGACCGTCTCGCCTGGGAGGTCGATGTCGGTGCCGGCGCCTCCGCAATCATAACAACGCAGGCCTGCGAGAAAATCTATCGCGCCGCATCCGACCGCGCCGAAGTGCGGGTGCAGCTGACTGTCGGGGAAGACGGCCACATTGCCTGGCTGCCACAGGAAACCATCGTCTTCGACCGCTCGGCCTTTGCCCGCAGCCTTGACGTGGAGCTTGCCACCGGAGCCGAGGCGCTGATCCTGGAGGCTACCGTCTTCGGCCGCCTGGCCATGGGTGAACGGGCTTCGCAAGGCCATTTCCACGACCGCTGGCGCGTCCGCCAGGACGGGGCGCTGGTCCATGCAGAGGAGTTCCGCATCGGGCCGGACATTGCGGCCACCTTGAACCGTCCCGCAGCGGCCGGCGGTGCCGTCGCCGTGGCGACGCTGCTGATGGTGTCGCCACGGGCAGAGGCTTTGCTCGAGCCGGCCCGGGGCATAGTCGGCGGCCAGGGCGGCGTCAGTTTCTGGAGCGTGCGGAAATCTGGCAAGCTTCTTGCGAGGCTGTTCGCCGAGGACGGGTACCAGCTCCGCAAGCGGCTGGTGCCGCTTGTCGAATTGCTCAACGGACGGGCGGGCCTGCCCAAATTATGGTCACTCTGATTTCGATTGCGCCACCGCAGGAAAAAGCATGAATCTGACGCCGAGGGAGAAAGACAAGCTGCTGATCGCCATGGCGGCGATCGTGGCCCGCAAGCGGCTCGAACGCGGCGTCAAGCTCAATCATCCGGAAGCGATCGCGCTGATCACCGATTTCGTCGTCGAGGGTGCCCGCGACGGCCGCGCGGTCGCCGAGCTGATGGAGGCCGGCGCCCATGTCGTCACCCGGGCCCAGGTGATGGAAGGCATTGCAGAAATGATCCACGATGTGCAGGTCGAGGCGACGTTTCCAGACGGCACCAAGCTGGTGACCGTGCACGAGCCGATCAGATAACACCGCCAAGGAGAGGAAAATGCTTGAGCTGCGTCCCAACTGCGAGTGCTGCGACAAGGATCTGCCGCCCGATGCGACGGATGCGGTGATCTGCACCTTCGAATGCACCTTTTGCGCCGACTGCGCACAAAACGTGCTCGGCGGCGCCTGTCCGAATTGCGGCGGCAACTTCTCGGCCCGCCCGATCCGTCCGGCAGCGCTGCTGAAGAAATATCCGGCCTCAACCAAGCGCGTCCTCAAGGCAGAGGGCTGCGCTCCGGCCCGCAAGGCGGCGTGAGAGGTACTCGAAGATGGAAGGTACGCCGATGATCCCCGCTACGATGAAACGCTCAACGCTGTCGGCGGTCCTGCTGCTGGCGGCAGCAATGCCAGCCTATGCCCATGTCGGCATCGGCACGGTTTCGTCCTTCACCGCCGGCTTCTCCCACCCGCTCTCCGGCCTCGATCACATGACGGCGATGATTGCCGTCGGGCTATGGGCCGCGCTCAAGGGCGACAAAGCGATCTGGGCATGGCCGCTGGCCTTCGTAAGCGTCATGCTGGCCGGCGGCGTGCTCGGCATGCTGCATGTGCCGATGCCTTTCGTCGAGCCGGCGATACTGGCGTCCGTCGTGGCAATCGGGCTGCTGGTTGCGCTCGCCGTCGATCTTCCTGTCTCGGCCGGCGTCGCCGTCATCGGCCTGTTCGCGCTGTTCCACGGCTATGCCCATGGCACCGAGGTGCCCGAGAATGTCGGCGGACTCGGCTATATGGCGGGCTTTGCCGTTGCCACGGCACTGCTCCACGCCGTCGGCATCGCGGCCGGTCTCGGCCTCGGCTGGCGCTTCCGCGGGCTTGCCCGCGCCGCTGGCGCCGCTTGTGCCGCGATTGGCGCCGGCCTCGCTTTCGGCGTCGTGTGAGGCCGCGATGATCCCCGGCGAAATCATCACGGCAAGCGGCGAGATCGAACTGAACAAGGGTCTGGCGACGGTCACCTTGAAGGTAGCCAACAGCGGCGACCGGCCGATCCAGGTAGGCAGCCATTATCATTTCTTCGAGACCAATGAGGGACTGAGATTCGATCGCGACAAGTCCCGCGGCATGCGCCTCGACATCGCTGCCGGCACCGCCATGCGCTTCGAGCCCGGCCAAGAGCGCGACGTTACCCTGGTGCCGTTCGGCGGCAAGCGCGAGGTCTACGGATTTCAGCAGAAGATCATGGGCGCGCTGTGAGATCGAAGGCGTCGAGCAGTTTCGGCTCAGCCGGGCGGCTTGGCCGCCGCATAGATGACGACCTTTCCCGGATCGTCGAATTCCACCGCCAGAACGTCCTCGGTTTGCACTCGCCGCGAATCGATGGCGTTGAACAGCAATGCGTTCGCCTCGATCTCCTTGCGCAGCTCGGCGATGTCGTCCCGATGTTGCCTGACCTTGTTTTCGATCGCCGGCGGCGGGCCGCCTTCGGTGCGCGCGGCATCGGTAAGAAACACGATATCGACCTTGTCGAGCTTGGATGTCTTGCGCACGGCGGCGATATTTTCACGCGTGCGGTCGATCGCCGAACTGACCTTGCCGGCTTCCGCATTTGTCTGGGTCTCTTCCTGGCCGACCTCCGAGCCGACGATCCGATTGACGGTCTCGGCGCTGTCGAGGCTCTGCGCGTTCAGCGCGGCGTTCGGAATGCTGGCTGCCAGAAACGCGGTCGCGGCAATCCCATGCAGCCATCTGGTGTCGGAGAAGGTGGTGATCGCCATCGCTCGTTCTCAGGGTCCTTTTCGAGGCTCGTGTCAGGGCGACAGGACCGAAACGTAACGTCCCCCGTGAAGGTTCCCTTTGCGATGCGGCGGGCTGGCCGGGCGCCGGCCCGCCGCCTCGTCTCGTCAGCTCGCTTTCTTGGTGATCAGCGTCAGCGCGCCATTGGTGCTCATGCTGGCGGCGATCACCTGCGCCGAGGTGAGCCCCTTGGCTTCGAGCGCGGATTTGACCTGCGGTGTCGCGTCGATCGAGCCGCGCAGTTTCTGCAGGTCGGCATCGCTGCGCTTGGCGATCACCTCGTTGACCTTGGCTTGAGTGTCCGCGGGCAGATCCTTGATATCGACGACGTTGATCGCCTGGATGGTGGGCGCCTGCGGCTGCGCCCCGGGCGCGGCAGGAGCAGGCGCAGCCGGCGCCGGACTGGGCTGCTGCGCAGGCTGTTGCTGGGCGCTGGCGGCGGTTGCGAGCACCAGCGTGGCGGCGGCTGCCAGAAGGGTCGTTTTGCGCATGGATGTTCCTTTCCATCGATTGGCAAATGGTCGTTTTGGGGTGGCCCGGCCACCTCAAACGCTAAATGGGATCGGAAAGTGTCGCTCAGCGGGTCATTGCGTGACCATAGGATGGCGGCAATGTGGGGCCCGGCTTCGACAAGCGGTATTTCCGGGCTGTATTTCGGGAGCAATTGCTGATGGCTAAAATCACCCGCGCCGCCTACGCGCAGATGTACGGCCCGACCGTCGGCGACAAGGTCCGGCTCGCCGACACCGAGCTGTTCATCGAGGTCGAAAGGGATCTCACTCTTCACGGCGAGGAGGTGAAGTTCGGCGGCGGCAAGGTCATCCGCGACGGCATGGGCCAGAGCCAGGTGTCGCGCGCGCAAGGCGCGGTCGACACCGTCATCACCAATGCGTTGGTCGTCGATGCCACCGCCGGTATCGTCAAGGCAGATATCGGCCTCAGGGACGGCCGTATCGCCGCGATCGGCAAGGCCGGCAATCCGGATACCCAAGGCGGCGTCACCATCATCATCGGTCCCGGCACCGAGATCATCGCCGGCGAGGGGAAGATCCTGACCGCCGGCGGCTTCGACGCGCATATCCATTTCATCTGCCCGCAGCAGATCGAGGAAGCGCTGATGTCGGGCATCACCACCATGCTCGGCGGCGGCACCGGCCCGGCGCACGGCACGCTGGCCACCACCTGCACGCCTGGGCCGTGGCATCTGGCGCGCATGATCCAGTCTTTCGACGCCTTCCCGATGAATATCGGCCTGTCGGGCAAGGGCAACGCGTCGCTGCCTGCCGCGCTCGAGGAGATGGTGCTCGCCGGCGCCTGCTCGCTGAAGCTGCACGAGGACTGGGGCACGACGCCGGCTGCAATCGACTGCTGCCTGTCGGTCGCCGACGATTACGACGTGCAGGTGATGATCCACACCGACACGCTGAACGAGTCCGGCTTCGTCGAAAACACGGTCGCGGCGATCAAGGGCCGCACCATCCATGCCTTCCACACCGAAGGCGCCGGCGGCGGCCACGCGCCTGATATCATCAAGGTCTGCGGCCTGCCTAACGTCATTCCGTCCTCGACCAACCCGACACGCCCCTACACGATCAACACGCTGGCCGAACACCTC
The DNA here is from genome assembly GCF_040320025.1 of Mesorhizobium sp. M0808. Taxonomy (NCBI): domain Bacteria; kingdom Pseudomonadati; phylum Pseudomonadota; class Alphaproteobacteria; order Hyphomicrobiales; family Phyllobacteriaceae; genus Mesorhizobium; species Mesorhizobium sp. M0808. The sequence continues at coordinate 111,861 of NZ_JAMYOX010000008.1, read as the reverse complement.
GACATGCTGATGGTCTGTCACCATCTGTCGCCGTCGATCCCCGAAGATATCGCCTTTGCCGAAAGCCGCATCCGCAAGGAAACCATCGCCGCCGAAGACATTCTGCACGACATCGGCGCCTTCTCGATCATCTCGTCGGACAGCCAGGCCATGGGCCGTGTCGGCGAAGTGGCGATCCGCTGCTGGCAGACCGCCGACAAGATGAAGCGCCAGCGCGGTTCGCTGCCGCAGGAGACCGGCGACAACGACAATTTCCGCGTCCGCCGCTACATCGCCAAATACACCATCAATCCGGCCATCGCGCATGGCCTGTCGAAGGACATCGGCTCGGTGGCGGTGGGAAAACGCGCCGACCTCGTGCTGTGGAATCCGGCCTTTTTCGGCGTCAAGCCGGACATGGTGCTGATCGGCGGCATGATCGCCGCCGCCCCGATGGGCGATCCCAACGCCTCGATCCCGACGCCGCAGCCGATGCATTACCGGCCGATGTTCGGGGCCTACGGCAAGGCGATGACCAATTCGTCGGTGACCTTCGTTTCGAAGGCCGCGCTCGACGCAGGCCTGCGCGGCAGGCTCGGCGTCGACAAGCAGATGGTCGCGGTCGAAAACACCCGCGGCGGCATCGGCAAGCATTCGATGGTGCTCAATGACGCCACGCCGCATGTCGAGGTCGACCCCGAAACCTATGAGGTCCGCGCCGACGGCGAACTCCTGACCTGCGAGCCGGCTTCCGTGCTGCCGATGGCGCAACGCTACTTCCTGTTCTGAACCATAGGCGTTAGAACGACCGATGTAGAACATGCCGCGCCAGGCTTATGGACCCGCAACTCCCCTACGCCCACGACATTTTCCCGCATATCCGCATCGTCCTGGGCATGGTGATCGGCCTCGGCGTCACCCGCCTGCTGTCGGGGGTCGCCCGCATCGTCCAGCATCCCGGCCAATACCGGCTCTATCCCGTGCACCTCGCCTGGGTTGCGTCGGTGCTTTTAATGCTGGTGCATTTCTGGTGGTGGGAGTTCGGCCTGTTCCAGATCGAGAATTGGACCTTCGGCAAATACCTGTTCATCATCTTCTACGCCGTCACGCTGTTCCTGCTCTGCGCACTGCTGTTTCCGGATTCGATGCTGGACTACACCAGCTATGAGGATTTCTTTTATTCGCGCCGTGCCTGGTTCTTCGGCCTGCTGGCGGCGACCTATCTGCTCGACGTGATCGATACGCTGCTGAAAGGGCCGGAGCATTTCGCCCATTTTGGCGTCGAATATCTGATCCGCACGCCGGTTTTCGTCGCGCTTTGCGTCATTGCGATCCTGCTGCGCGACCGCCGCTTTCACATCGCCTTTGTCGCCGGCGCGCTCGTCTATCAGATATCGTTCATCCTGCGGCTCTTCGACACGATCGTCTGAGCCCCATTGGGGCGGCGGACGCGATAGGCTAGGCTTTTTGGGAGAGGCAGTTTTTACATGAAGCTCGATATTCGCACCGACTTCACCAAATTCCCGCGCGCCGTCTCCGTCCTGGCCGCGGGCGAAGCCGGAACCACCACGCCATACGACAGTGCGGTGCTTGCCCATGACGAGCGGCATCTGCGCCGTCGCGCCATCGAAACGGCCCGTAGCGACAAGGTGCTGGTCGACCTGCCCGAACCGGTGACCTTGAACCATAGTGACCGGCTGGTGCTGGAGGATGGCCGCCACATCGAGATCATCGCGGCCGAGGAGGCGCTCTACGACGTCCGGGCCAGCGACCCTGTCCATCTGGCAGAGCTTGCCTGGCACATCGGCAACCGCCATCTCGCAGCCGCCATCGAAGCTGGGCGCATCCTCATTCTGCGCGACCATGTCATCAAGGCGATGCTGGAGGGATTGGGCGCCACCGTTAGCGACGTCTCCGAGCCGTTCAAGCCGGTGCGCGGCGCCTATTCCGGGCATGGCGGCCACGGCCACGCTCATGCCGAGGCGCATGCGCACAGCCACGCCGAAGCGCATTCCCATACCCATAGCGAATCGCATTCCCACAGCCATTCGCATGACCATGACCATGACTGACCAGCCTTCCAACGTTGCCCAGCCTTCCAATATTGCTTTGTTGCGGCTGATGGCGTGGCTGTCGCCTTCCTTCCCGGTCGGCGGCTTTTCCTACAGCCATGGTCTCGAGCAAGCCGTGCATGCCGGGCTGGTTGCCGACAGCAAAGAGCTCGCCGCGTGGCTGGAAACGCTGGTCGAGATGGGTTCGGGCTGGAATGATGCGGTGCTGTTTGCCGAAAGCTGGCGCAGGGGGCGCGAAACCGGCGATCTCGATGAAATCGTCGCCCTTGCCGAAGCTCTGGCAGGCTCGCGCGAGCGCCATGCCGAGACCATGCTGCAGGGCGCTGCTTTCCTGAAGGCGGCCTTCGCCTGGCCGTGCCAGGTGCTGGATCGCCTGCCGGCCGAATGTGCCTATTGCGTTGCCGTCGGCGCCGTTGCCGGCGATCACGGCATTGCGCTGCGGGACGCCCTGGCGGCCTTTCTGCAGGCCTTCTTCTCCAATCTCGTCCAGGCCGCGATCCGGCTCGGCATCGTTGGCCAGAGTGCCGCGATGACGCTACTGGCCGCCTTCGAACCGCTTGCCCTGGCCACGGCCGACCGCGCTGCCGGCTCGACCCTCGATGATCTCGGCGGCTGCGCTTTCATCTCCGACGTCACGGCGATGAAGCACGAAGCCCAGTATTCGCGGCTGTTCCGCTCATGATCGTCCTCGCTTTCGCGCTCTCGCTGGTCCTGCTGTTGATCACAGCACTGCATGTCTATTGGGGCATTGGCGGCATCTGGCCGGGCAGGGACGCCGCCTCCTGCGCTCGCGCGGTCATCGGCTTTCGCGGCGTCGACGAGATGCCGGCACCCTTCGCCAGCTTCGCCGTTGCCGCCTGCCTCGGCCTGGCGACGCTGTGGCCGATGGCGCTCGAAGGCGTGTTCGCCACGCCCTTTCCCAAGGCCGGGCTGGCCGCCACGGCGCTGCTCATCGCGCTGGTCTTCCTGGCGCGCGGCATTGCCGGCTTCACGCCGTGGTGGCGCCGGCTGGCGCCCGAACAGCCTTTCGCGCGGCTTGATGTCAGCTACTATTCGCCGCTCTGTCTGTTGATCGGGCTCGGCTTCGCCATTCTTGCCATCACGGAGTTCCCTAGATGACACAAGCCAACGGTCCTCTTCGCATCGGCATCGGCGGCCCGGTCGGCTCCGGCAAGACGACGCTCACCGAAAAGCTCTGCAAGGCGCTGCGTGACGAGTTCTCGATCGCCGTCGTCACCAACGACATCTACACCAAGGAAGATGCCATGATGCTGGCCCGGCTTCAGGCGCTGCCCGAGGATCGCATCATCGGCGTCGAGACCGGCGGCTGCCCGCACACCGCCATTCGCGAGGACGCCTCGATCAATCTGCAGGCGATCGCCGAGATGACCAAAAAATTCCCGGATCTCGACATCGTCTTCATCGAATCGGGCGGCGACAACCTCGCCGCCACCTTCTCGCCGGACCTTGCCGACCTGACGCTCTATGTCATCTCGGTTTGCCAGGGCGAGGAGATTCCGCGCAAGGGCGGACCGGCGATCACCCGGTCCGATTTCCTGGTCATCAACAAGAGCGACCTTGCGCCCTATGTGAACGTCAATCTCGACATCATGGAACGCGACGCTGCCCGCATGCGCGGCAAACGGCCGTTTGGCTTCACCGACCTGTCGCGCGGCAAGGGCCTGCAGGAGGTGATCGATTTCATCGTCGAGCATGGCGGGCTTCGGGTCGGCGCGGCCACCAGCACGGCGGCATAACGGCGCTCGCCTGTACCAAACGAAACCGGTTGCGCGTTCCAGCCGCGCGGCATCCTTGCTTCTTTCACGGAGGTTACGATGAGCATCACGCGCCTGCAGAAGGAAGTGCTGACCAACCTGCCGTTCTATGAGGAGCGCGTCGATCTGGCTTGCGCCTTCCGCTGGACGGCGCGGCTTAACATGCATGAGGCGGTGGCCAATCATTTTTCGCTGGCGGTCAACGACGATGGCTCGCAATTCCTGATGAACCCTAACCAGGTGCATTTCTCGCGTATCAAGGCGAGCGATCTGCTTCTGATCGACGCCAATGATCCCGACACGCTGGTCGGCCCGAATGCGCCCGACCCGACGGCGTGGGGCCTGCATGGTGCCATCCATCGCAACGTGCGTCATGCACGCTGCGTCATGCATGTCCACTCGATCCACGCCACCGTGCTTGCCTCGCTCGCTGACTCGACGTTGCCGCCGATCGACCAGAACTCGGCGATCTTCTTCAACCGCCATGTCGTCGACGCTCATTATGGCGGGCTGGCCTTCGAGGAAGAGGGCGAGCGCTGCTCGCAGCTTCTTGTCGACCCGAAGGTCAAGGTGATGGTGATGGGCAACCATGGCGTGCTGGTCATCGGCGACAGCGTCGCCGACACCTTCAACCGCATGTTCTATTTCGAGCGCGCCGCCGAAACCTATATCAAGGCGCTGTGGACCGGCCGGCCGCTGCGGGTACTGCCGGATGAGATCGCCGAGAAAGCGGCAAGGGAACAGGAAGACTATCCCGGCCAGGCCGAGCGCCACCTTTCCGAACTGAAGGCGATCCTCGACGAGCAGGAGCCTGCCTACCGGAGTTGAGCGCGGTCCCGCCGGGCCTGGCTTAAAGCCCGAGTTCGGCCCGCAATTCGCCGGCGCTGTTGATGACAATCGCCCCCGGCGGCCCCTCCATGGGCACCTCTGGCCAGAAAATCGTCTTCATTCCAGCTGCCAGCCCCGCCGTGGCGCCGGTCACGCTGTCGTCGACCGCCACGGCCTCGGCGGGATCGACGTCGGCCAACCAGGCGGCGCGCAGGAAAGGTTCGGCATGCGGCTTGCCTTCACGCACGTCGTTGCGGCTGACCGTCTTCATGCCGGGATATACGAGGCCTACGGCGCGCAGATTGGCATCGACGATCAGCCTGTCGGAGTTGGACACCACCGCTTGCGGCACGCCAAGCGCGAGCAGCTCATTGAAAATCTCGATCGCGCCGGTGCGTGGCGTCAGCGTTTCGGCCATCGGCAGATAGTGATCGTACTTGCGCACGATCCAGTCGTCGAAAGGCAGGTCGAGGCCGAACTCGTCGCGCAGCATTTCGTAGACCGGCCATGCGGCGATGCCGAGCACGCGCTCATGCAGGTCGGCCGGCGGCGCGATGCCGACGCTGTGCAGCGCCGCAATCAGCGCCGCCTCGTGCAGCGGCTCGCTGTCGACCAGCGTGCCGTCCATATCCCAGAAAACCGCTTTCGGCGTCATGCAAGGCTCCATTCTCAAAAAATTCCTTAAAGCGTTTAGCGCGCGAGATAAACCGCCGCGTCCCCGCTAATGCATGTCGCGCAAAGTGTGCAGCGGTTTTGCGATGACGACATGCATAAAAAGGAACCTAAAACGCGTCGCATGAGGTCGATCGAACGCAACGCGCTTTAGAACCGTGATTGGTGCGACCTCGACAGCCTTGCTGTTGCAACGAGACTGGGTCGACCTGTCACTTCGCTCCAAACACCCAAGTTTCATCACTAAGCAATTGCTCTTACAATAGGCAATTGCGCGCAAGTTCATTCCCTGCGAAACTACTGCGCTCCGCCTCTTATGCTCGGCGGGGTTGGGAGGCAGGAACTTGAATTCGCGGCAGGACAGCGGCGGCAACAGGCTGGACGACGCGGCGCGTGCCGGCTGGCTCTATTATGTCGCAGGCAACACCCAGGACCAGATCGCCGCCACGCTTGGCATCTCGCGGCAGACGGCGCAGCGGCTGGTGTCGCTCGCAGTCTCCGAAGGGCTGATCAAGGTGCGCGTCGACCATCCGATCGCCAATTGCCTCGACCTTGCGGCACGGCTGAAATCGCGCTTTGCGCTCGATCTGGTCGAGGTGGTGCCGAGCGACCCTTCTTCTTCCTCCACCGTCATCGGCGTCGCCGAGGCGGCGGCGGCCGAGATCGAACGGCGGCTGCGGTCGCGGGGGCCGATCGTCATGGCGATCGGCACCGGCCGCACGCTGAAGGCCGCGATCGAGCAACTGCCGCCGATGGAATGCCCGCAGCACAAAGTGGTGTCGCTGACCGGCAACATCTCGCCGGACGGCTCGGCGGCCTTCTACAACGTCATCTTCACCATGGCCGACAGGGTCAAGGCGCGTTCGTTTCCGATGCCTTTGCCGGTCATCGCTTCCTCGCCCGAGGAGCGCGAGATGCTGCTCAGCCAGCCGATGATCCAGCCGACGCTGGCGCTTGCGGCCGAGGCCGACGTCACCTTTGTCGGCATCGGCGATCTCGGCCCGAAAGCGCCGCTTTACGAAGACGGCTTCATTTCGGAGGGCGAATTAAAGGCGCTGCAGAAGGCCGGCGGCGTCGCCGAGATCGTCGGCTGGGTATTCGATCGTGACGGCCGCATGATCGAGGGCATCACCAATGATCGGGTGTCGTCGGCGCCGCTGCCGTCGCGCGAAAAGTCGCTGGTGATCGCGCTTGCCATGGGCGACCGCAAGCTGCCGGGCATCTTCGCCGCCGTCAACCGGCGGTTGGTCAACGGCCTCATCACCGATGAGCGGACCGCCGCCGCCTTGCTGGCGGGCGCATGATCTCCGAGCCGCTGGCGGTCGGAAACGATCATGTGAAATCGAAACGCATCTGAATCCCCGATAAAACGAGCGTCACTACTGGTGCCGGCCGCAAGGATCGTTGCCGTCGAGAAAGCCCATGTCGCGCTGCAGATGCGGCGGCAGCTCCCGGACGTCGAGATAGGCCCGTTTCCGCGCCGCGTGCCTTGCCAATCCCCGCGCCAACCGTGAAAACCAGCCATGGGCTGGAGCAAGAAGCAGCTTTTCCTGTATTGTGGTCATGATCGTCAGCCTTCGCTATCCCTAGGCGTAATTGATCTTCAATACGGAATATCGGTAGGACCGGCCGGTGCCGCCAATCAAACGTCGATCACTGCCCATAAGGAGGGCTTATGCCGGAGCTCAATTCACGACAGCTGGTTTCGCAGCTTCCTCCGCTTCAGGCGATCCGGGTGTTCGAGGCGGTGGCGCGGCATCTCTCGTTCACCAAGGCCGCCCAGGAGCTTGGCATGACGCAGGCGGCGGCAAGCTATCAGATCAAGCTTCTGGAGGAGCGCATCGGCGCGCCCCTGTTCTTGCGCCAGCCAAAACAGATCGTGCTGACCGAACCCGGCCAGCGCCTGGCGCCCGCGGTCAGCGAGGCGTTCGCGCTGTTGAGCGGCGCCTATGCCGCCGCGCGCACCGGCGCCGACGGCTTGCTTTGCGTTTCGACGCTGCTGACATTTGCCTCCAATTGGCTGGCGCAGCATCTCGGTTCGTTCCAGGTCGCGCATCCGTCGCTGGCGGTGCGCGTCGATACTTCGAACAGGGTTGTCGACTTTGCCAGAGAGGATATCGACATCGCCATCCGCTCCGGCGGTGGCAACTGGCCGGGCGTCGAGACCCATATGCTTTTCAGGGCCGATTTCACGCCGGTCCTTAGTCCAAAGCTCGCGGCAAGCATCGGCGGAGTCAAGGAGCCGGCCGACCTGCTGCGGCTGCCGATCCTCGACCCGGGTGACATCTGGTGGCGGGACTGGTTTGCCGCCGCCGGCCTGCCGGTCGAGGATCTGGCCAGGCGTCCCGGCACCAGCATGGGCGCGCAGGCCTACGAGGCCAATGCCGCGATTGCCGGCCACGGCGTGGCGATCGTTACCAAGGCGCTGTTCAAGACCGAACTTGCCGACGGCCGCCTGATCCAGCCCTTTGATCTGGTCGGTGACGACGGCCACGCCTATTGGCTGGTCTATCCGACGGCACGACGCAACGTGCCGAAGATCCGCGCCTTCCGCGATTGGATCCTGAGTGAAATCGCTTGCCAGTAGGCTGAATCCCAGCAAGCCCGATAGCAAAGCGCCGGGCCCAATCAGCCCGGCCGAATCCTTCGTCAGACATGCCGCAAACGTCCCAGGCTTGCCGCTGCACAAGACCCGGCGTGCTGCGCTGCAGCAACGAATCCGTCTTGACATAATTCATCGCAAGTGAGTAATTGCTCACAGCCAAGGCAAATGCTCATCTTGGTTTATGGGAGGAATTTTGATGAAACTTCGCACGTTCACCCTAGGCCTGTTCTCGGCCAGCGCGCTCGCTTTCGCCGCGCATGCCGAATCCATCACCATCGCCACGGTCAACAATGGCGACATGGTCCGCATGCAGAAGCTGACCGACGACTTCACCGCCAAGAATCCCGACGTCCAGCTGCAGTGGGTCACGCTCGAGGAAAACGTTCTGCGCGAGCGCGTCACCACCGACATCGCCACCAAGGGTGGCCAGTACGACGTGATGACTATCGGCACCTATGAAGTGCCGATCTGGGCCAAGCAGAACTGGCTTTTGCCGCTCGACAAACTCGGCGACGATTACGACGTCAAGGACATCATCCCGGCCATAGCCGGCGGCCTGTCGGTCGACGGCAAGCTCTACGCAGCCCCGTTCTACGGCGAAAGCTCCTTCGTCATGTACCGCAAGGACCTGATGGAAAAGGCCGGGCTCAAGATGCCCGATGCACCGACCTGGGACTTCATCAAGCAGGCCGCCGACAAGATGACCGACCGCGCCAACGGCGTGAACGGCGTCTGCCTGCGCGGCAAGGCCGGCTGGGGCGAGAACATGGCCTTCCTGACCGCCATGTCGAACTCGTTCGGCGCGCGCTGGTTCGACGAGAACTGGAAGCCGCAATTCGACCAGCCCGAATGGAAGAACACGCTGCAGTTCTATGTCGACCTGATGAAGGCCGACGGCCCCGAGGGCGCGTCGTCCAACGGCTTCAACGAAAACCTGGCGCTGTTCCAGCAGGGCAAATGCGGCATGTGGATCGACGCTACCGTCGCTGCCTCCTTCGTTTCCGACCCGAAGAACTCCACCGTCGCCGACAAGGTCGGCTATGCGCTGGCGCCGGACAATGGCCTCGGCAAGCGCGGCAATTGGCTGTGGGCATGGTCGCTAGCCATCCCCGCCGGCACGCAGAAGGCCGACGCCGCTCAAAAGTTCGTAGCCTGGGCAACCAGCAAGCACTATGCCGAGCTCGTCGCCTCGAAGGAAGGCTGGGCCAACGTTCCGCCGGGAACGCGCTCGTCGCTCTATGCCAATCCCGAATACCAGAAGGCAGCACCTTTCGCCAAGATGACGCTGGACTCGATCAACTCCGCCGATCCGACGCACCCGACCGTCAAGCCGGTGCCTTATGTCGGCGTCCAGTTCGTCGCCATTCCTGAGTTCCAGGGTCTCGGCACCACCGTCGGCCAGCTCTTCTCGGCGGCACTTGCCGGCCAGTCGAGCGTCGACGATGCCTTGAAGCAGGCGCAGGACGCCGCCACCGCGACGATGACCGAGGGCGGTTACATCAAGTAAGCTCCTCCCGGTGCCGGTTGCCAATGGCGACCGGCAACGGCCGCCCGAATCCCAGTTCGGGCGGCCAGCTTTCACACCGCTGAAAACTTGGCCGACCTCGAAGGGTGACCGTCATGGCTACTCAGCAGACCCGTTCGCTTGCCCGTTTCATGATGGCGCCATCCGTGGTGCTGCTGCTGGTCTGGATGATTGTGCCGCTGGCATTCACGCTGTGGTTTTCCTTCCAGCAATACAACCCGCTCAATCCGATGCGCGACGGCTTCGTCGGGTTTTCGAACTACGCGCTGTTCTATTCCAACCCGGCATTCCTGCAGTCGATCCTCAACACGCTCACCATCGTCGTCAGCGTGCTTTTGATCACGGTGATCGGCGGTATTCTGCTCGCCCTTCTGCTCGATCAGCCGATGTGGGGACAGGGCATCGTCCGCATCCTTGTCATCTCGCCGTTCTTCGTCATGCCACCGGTGGCAGCACTGGTCTGGAAGAACATGATCATGCATCCGCAGTACGGGGTTTTCGCCGATATTGCGCGCTTCTTCGGCGGGCAGCCGATCGATTGGTTCGGGCAGCATCCGCTCCTGGCGATCATCATCATCGTTGCCTGGCAATGGCTGCCGTTTGCTACGCTGATCCTGTTGACCGCGCTTCAGTCGCTCGACGGCGAGCAGAAGGAAGCCGCCGAAATGGACGGCGCCGGCTTCATCAGCCGCTTCATCTATTTGACGCTGCCTCATATGTCGCGCGCCATAACCGTCGTCATCCTGATCCAGTCGATCTTCCTGCTGTCGGTCTATGCCGAGATCCTCGTCACCACCAATGGCGGCCCGGGTTACGCCTCCACCAACCTGCCCTTCCTCGTCTATCAGAAGGCATTGCTGGAGTTCAAAATCGGCCAGGCGTCCGCCGGCGGTATCATTGCCGTCATTCTCGCCAACATCGTTGCCTTCTTCGCCATGCGCGCTGTCGGCAAGAACCTGGATAAATAAGGGAGGATAAGATGGCACGTGCGCTGAACCACCCCCACTCCGTCCCGCTGCGCGGGACACCTCTCCCCCTGCCCGGGGTAGAGGAAAGGCCTGCATCGAAACCGCGCCCTTCCTCCACCCCCTCGATCGGGGGAGAGGTGGGTTGCGCAGCAAACCGGAGTGGGGGTCGACCCTGCCGCCAACATCGCCGATAGGGAGGACCTGACCATGGCACGTGCAGTCACCACCCAGCACAAGACGATTGCTACCGCGGCCGCCTGGATCGTCGCGCTGCTGATCTTCTTCCCGATCCTCTATACGATCATCACTTCGTTCAAGTCGGAGCAGGAGGCTATCCAGGGCTTCAACCTGTTCCCGTCGGGAACCACGGAGAGCTATTCCGAGGTCCAGGCGCAGAACGGCTATTTCAAATTCTTCCTGAACTCGGTGTTCCTGTCGGTCGGCTCGACCATCCTGGCTCTGCTCGTCGCCATACCGGCGGCATGGTCGATGGCGTTTTCGCCGGGCAAACGCACCAAGGACATCCTGATGTGGATGCTTTCCACCAAGATGATGCCGGCCGTCGCCGTGCTGTTTCCGATCTATCTGATCTTCCGCGATACCGGTCTGCTCGACAGCCGTATCGGCCTGATGGTCATGCTGATGCTGATCAACCTGCCGATCGTGGTCTGGATGCTTTACACCTATTTTCGCGAGATCCCGGGCGAGATCCTGGAAGCGGCGCGCATGGACGGCGCATCGCTCTGGAACGAGATCATCTATGTGCTGACGCCGATGGCGGTCCCCGGCATCGCCTCGACCATGCTGCTCAACATCATTCTCGCCTGGAACGAGGCGTTCTGGACGATCCGGCTGACCACCACCGAGGCCGCGCCGCTCACCGCTTTCATCAGCTCCTTCTCCAGCCCGCAGGGGCTGTTCTGGGCCAAGCTTTCGGCCGCCTCGACGCTGGCGATCGCACCGATACTGATCATGGGCTGGTTCAGCCAGAAGCAGCTGGTCCGAGGCCTGACATTCGGTGCGGTAAAGTAGCGGGCATCGCCTGACGCAAAACGAAAAGATAGCCCTTCGGGGGAGGAAACCATGGGAAACATCACGCTCAAGAACGTCTCCAAATCCTTCGGGGCGACGTCCATCATCCCCGGCCTCGATCTCGTCATCGAGGACGGAGAGTTCGTCGTCTTCGTCGGCCCGTCGGGCTGCGGCAAATCCACCCTGTTGCGTCTGATCGCCGGTCTCGAGGATACCAGCGGCGGCACCATCATCATCGATGGTCGCGACGTCACCGGCGAGGCGCCGGCCAAGCGCAAGCTGGCTATGGTGTTCCAGTCCTATGCGCTCTACCCGCACATGACGGTGGCCAAGAACATCGCCTTCCCGCTGAAGATGGCGGGCGAGGACCAGGCGACCATCGACAAGAAGGTGAAGGACGCCGCGCGGATCCTGAACCTCACCAACTACCTCGACCGCCGCCCCGGCCAGCTCTCCGGCGGCCAACGGCAGCGCGTCGCCATCGGCCGCGCCATCGTGCGCCAGCCGTCGGCCTTCCTGTTCGACGAGCCTTTGTCCAATCTCGACGCGGCGCTGCGCGGCACCATGCGGCTGGAGATTAGCGAGCTGCATCACCAGCTCAAGACAACCATGGTCTACGTCACCCACGACCAGATCGAGGCGATGACCATGGCCGACAAGATCGTCGTGCTCAATGCCGGCAATATCGAGCAGGTCGGCTCGCCGATGGAGCTCTATAAGACGCCGAAGAACCTGTTCGTCGCCGGCTTCATAGGTTCGCCGAAGATGAACCTGATCGAAGGCGCGCCGGCCGCCAAATATGGCGCCAAGACGGTCGGCATCCGCCCGGAGCATATGAACATTTCGAAGACGTCAGGCGACTGGAAGGCGACGGTCGGGGTTGCCGAGCATCTCGGCTCCGACACGTTTTTGCACGTCCAGGCGGATGGTGTCGGGCAGCTGACGGTGCGTGCCGACGGCGAGTTGGCCGCCCATCACGGCGACACGATCTACCTGACGCCGGAAAAGGCCAAGCTGCATCGTTTCGGCGCCGACGGGAAGGCGATGCTGCAATGAGGCTCCGGGGTAAATCGGCGCTGATTACCGGATCGGCGCGCGGCATCGGCAGGGCGTTTGCCGAAGCCTACATGCGCGAAGGGGCGACGGTCGCGATTGGCGACATCAATCTCGAAGCCGCCGAGAAGACGGCTTCGGAAATCGGCCGCAACGCCTACGCGGTAAAGCTCGACGTCACCGATCTCGCGTCTATCGATGAGGCCGTCAAGGCAGTCGAAGCCAGGGCCGGCGGCCTGGATATCTTGATCAACAACGCTGCTTTGTTCGACCTGGCGCCGATCGTCGAGATCACCAAGACAAGCTACGACAAATTGTTTTCGGTCAACGTCGCCGGCACGCTGTTTACGTTGCAGGCCGCCGCCCGTTCGATGATTGCCCGGGGCAAGGGCGGCAAGATCATCAACATGGCAAGCCAGGCCGGGCGCCGCGGCGAGGCGCTGGTCACCGTCTACTGCGCCACCAAGGCGGCGGTCATCTCGCTCACCCAGTCGGCAGGGCTCGACCTGATCAAACACCGCATCAACGTCAATGCCATCGCCCCGGGTGTCGTCGACGGCGAGCATTGGGACCATGTCGATGCCTTGTTCGCCAAGTTCGAGAACCGGCCGAGGGGCGAGAAGAAGAGGCTGGTCGGCGAAGCCGTGCCTTATGGCCGCATGGGCACGGCGCAAGACCTCACCGGCATGGCGGTGTTCCTGGCCAGCGATGAGGCCGAGTACATCGTCGCCCAGACCTACAATGTCGATGGCGGCCAGTGGATGAGTTGAGGGGGCGAAGGCGCTCTTCCCCCCGTCTCCTCCACGGGGGGAAGAGCCGTCCCGCTAAAGGGTAAAAGCAGATGACCGTGAAACTCTCTTCTTCCATCCTCGCCAAGCTGCCGCCCAAGGTCGCCGGCCCGAAATATGATCGCGCCGCGCTCAAGGCCGGCATCGTGCATTTCGGCGTCGGCAATTTCCATCGCTCGCACCAGGCCGTCTATCTCGACGACCTGTTCAATTCGGGTGTCGGCCACGACTGGGCCATTGTTGGCGCCGGCGTCTTCGAGGGCGAGAAGGTCGGCCGCGGCAAGTTGCAGGAGCAGGACTGGCTGACCACCGTGGTCGAGCAGGACAGCGGCCATATGAGCGCGCGCGTCACCGGCGTCATGATCGACTTCCTGGTGCCGGGCGATGCGGCCGCAATCGTCGAGCGGCTTGCCGATCCGGCGATCAAGATCGTCTCCCTGACCATTACCGAGGGCGGCTATTTCATCGATCCGGCATCCGGCGTCTTCAATCCGACACATCCCGACATCGTTGCCGACGCTGAGCCGGGGGCGACGCCGAAGACCGTCTTCGGCCTCGTCCTCGCCGGGCTGCTGCGCCGCCGCGCCGACGGTATCGTGCCCTTCACAATCATGTCCTGCGACAACATCCCCCATAACGGCCACGTCACCTCAGATGGCGTCATCGGCCTTGCGCGGCTGATCGACGAAGGTTTGGCAAACTGGGTGAGCGAGAACGTTGCCTTTCCCAATGGCATGGTCGACCGCATCACGCCGGCCACCACCGACCGCGAGCGCGGCATTCTCTCCAGCGAGTTCGGCCTCGACGACAATTGGCCGGTGTTTTGCGAACCGTTCAAGCAATGGGTGCTGGAGGACCGTTTCACCGACGGCCGCCCGCCGCTGGAAAAGGTCGGCGTGCAGTTCGTCAGCGACGTCGCGCCCTATGAGCTGATGAAGATCCGCATCCTCAATGGCGGCCATGCGACCATCGCCTATCCGGCCGGGCTGATGGACATCCATTTCGTCCATGAGGCGATGCAGGAGCCGCTGGTACGCGGCTTCCTCGACAAGCTCGAGTATGACGAAATCATCCCGACCGTGCCGCCGGTTCCGGACACCGACCTCGAAGATTACTACCAGCTCATCGAGCACCGCTTCTCCAATCCGAAGATCGGCGACACCATACGCCGGCTTTGCCTCGACGGCTCCAACCGCCAGCCGAAATTCATCATCCCGACCATCGCCGACCGGCTGAAGGCTGGCAAAAGTGTCACCGGCCTTGCGCTGGAATCGGCGCTCTGGTGTCGCTACTGCTTCGGCACGACGGATTCCGGTGCCGTCACCGAGCCCAACGACCCGAACTGGGGCCGGTTGCAGGCGACGGCCAAGGCGGCCAGGGACATGCCTGCCGCCTGGCTTGCCATGGAGGACATCTATGGCGATGTCGGCCGCTCGCCGCCGTTCGCTGAAGCCTTCGGCCAAGCGCTGAGACTGCTGTGGGCGGACGGCGCGCGCGCGACACTGACGCGCTATCTCGCCGGCGACCTCTGAAGCCGATCCAGCGCGATGACGCCTGAACTGGTCATTTTCGACTGTGACGGCGTGCTGGTGGACAGTGAGATGCTGTCCGTCTCGGCATTGCTGGAGATGATCGCGCTTGCCGGCGGCAACGTCAGCGAGGACATTGCCTACGAGCACTTCCTCGGCAAGAGCATGAAGAGCGTCCGCGAAATCCTCGCAAGCGACTTCGGGCTCGATCTCACCGACCAGCATCTGACCGAGATGCGCTCCGAACTGATGCGCAGATTCCGCGAGGAGCTGAAACCGATGCCAGGTATCGCACAGGTCCTGCCGAGGCTCGGCGTACCGTGCTGCGTCGCCTCCTCCGGCACCCTGGAACGCATCCGCTATGCGCTCGCCGTCACCGGGTTGCTTGGGCTGCTGGAGCCGCATTTGTTCAGCGCCGCCATGGTGGCGCGGGGCAAACCGGCGCCCGATCTCTTTCTCCACGCAGCAGATAAAATGAGAGCGGCCCCGCGAAACTGCCTCGTCGTCGAGGACAGCCCGGCCGGCATCGAAGCGGCGCGGGCGGCCGGCATGCGCGTCCTTGCCTTCACCGGCGGCTCGCACACCGGCAACCCGGCATTGAAAGCGCGGCTTGCGTCGAGTGAGCCGGACTTTATATTCGCTGACATGCTGCAATTGCCCGATCTGATTGCAGGCTTGGGAGCGAGAGCAAGAACACCTTGACCAACAGTTTCGTTTGCGCGGTCGATGTCGGCACCGGAAGCGCTCGTGCCGGCATTCTCGACACCGGTGGCGCCTTGCTCGGCCGCGCCGAGCACCCGATCGCCATGCAACAGCCGAAGGCCGACCATGCCGAGCACGATTCGCAGGATATATGGTCGGCGGTGTGCATGGCCGTCCGCGCTGCCCGCGAAAAGGCGGGCGTGCGGGCCGAGGATATCGTCGGCATCTCCTTTGACGCCACCTGCTCGCTGGTGGTGCGAGACCGGCATGGCGGCCAGCTCAGCGTGTCCGTCACTGGTGAAAGGCGCTGGGACACCATTGTCTGGCTCGACCATCGCGCAATTGCCGAGGCCGACGAATGCACTGAAAGCGGCCACGCTGTGCTCGACTATATCGGCGGCGTCATGTCGCCGGAAATGGAGACGCCGAAGCTGATGTGGCTGAAGCGCAACCTGCCCGGAACATGGAACGAAGCCGGCTATCTATTCGACCTCACCGACTTCCTCACCTGGAAGGCAAGCGGCTCGCTCTCCCGTTCACAATGCACGCTGACCGCCAAATGGACCTATCTAGCCCATGAAGCGACCGGCTGGCGGCGCGACTTCTTCGAAGCCGTCGGGCTCGGCGATATCTTTGAGCACGGCAACCTGCCGGAAAAGGCAAGCCCGGTCGGTGCCGATATCGGCCCGCTCGGCGCGCAAGCCGCGACGGAGCTTGGCCTCACCGAAAAATGCCGGGTCGGCGCCGGCGTCATCGATGCCTATGCCGGCGCGCTTGGCGTGCTCGGCGGTTTCGCCGGTGACGCGACGAACATCGGCCGCCATCTGGCCCTGATTGCCGGTACGTCGAGTTGCGTCATGGCGATGTCGCCCGACCCGCAGCCTTTCGCCGGTGTCTGGGGCCCATATTATGGCGCAGCCCTTCCCGGCCTGTGGCTGTCGGAAGGTGGCCAGTCGGCCACCGGCGCGCTGCTCGACCACATCATCCGCTGGCATGGCGCCGGCGGCGAGCCGGATGCCGCCATGCATGCCAGGATTGCCCACCGCGTCGCCGAGCTGCGCGCCGCCGAGGGCGACAACCTCGCCGCAAGGCTGCACGTACTGCCCGATTTTCACGGCAACCGCTCGCCGCTCGCCGACCCGCATGCCGTCGGCGTCATCAGCGGGCTGACGCTGGATGCCTCCTTCGACAGTCTGTGCAAGCTCTACTGGCGCACCGCCGTCAGCATCGCGCTTGGCGTCCGTCATGTGCTGGAAGCTCTGAACGAGAACGGCTATCTGATCGACACGCTGCACGTCACCGGCGGCCACACCAAGAACCCGCTGTTGATGGAGCTCTATGCCGATGCCACCGGCTGCACGGTGGTCGAGCCGCTGGCGGACGAGGCGGTGCTGCTCGGCACCGGCATGATTGCCGCCACCGCGGCCAGGCTTTTTCCCGATTTGAACGCTGCCTGCGTCGCCATGCAACAGGGCGGCAGGACGCGAGGGCCCAATCCGGCTGCTGCCGGCCGGTTCGATCGCGACTACCGCGTGTTTCTCGAAATGCACAGGCAAAGGCAGGCGCTGGACGCGATCCGATAAATCGGGATCGGTTGCTATCTCTGGTTCCAGCGCCGGATGACCGGCTCGTCAAGGTCGTGCTCATAGCCGAGCACGCTTATGCTGGCGGTATCCAGCACGAAAAACGCGCCGGCTTGCGGCGGCAGGCTGAGCCAGCGTGCGGCCAGCACCCTAAGGAAATGCGAGCTTGAGAAGACCAGGACATTGCTGCCGACCTCGCGCAACTGGCTGACGATCCGGTCCGCCCTCGAGCCGACATCCGCGGCTGACTCGCCCCTCGGGCAGCCGTCGCGAAAGAGACGCCAGCCTGGACCTTCGGCAAGGATTTGCTTGGTGGTCAATCCCTCATAGGCACCATAATCCCACTCCGCCAGATCGTCCTTCTTCACGCCTGACGAGCCGAAGCCGGCCAGCGCACAGGTGTTGAAGGCGCGCTGCGACGGGCTCGACCACACCGCCGAGAAGGACAGGCCCTTGAGCCGCTCAGCGATCCGCCTTGCCGCTTCCTCGCCGGCCGGCGTCAGCGGTATGTCGGTTCGGCCGGTATGTTTTCCGGACGCACTCCATTCCGTCTCGCCATGCCGAACCAGATAGATTTCGGGAAACGCGCTCATCAGGCTGCCTTTCAAATGGATCTGCCGCGACCATAGCGGCTTCCATAGCCTCTCCAATAGCCTGCATTGAACCGACTGGCTTAACCCTTCCACAAGTCAGCCTCTTGCCACCGGTGCCCATTTGATAGACAAACCCGTCGTAATGCGGAATCCGGCCGATCTTGGCCATTTTCCGCGCTGAGACGCGGCTTCCGGCTCTTGCCGACGTGCCGCAATCGGATAGGCGGAAAACTAGAATGTCTGCGATCGAAGCCGACGCTCGCGCGCCGGAAAACCTTTGGCGTCGGGAAATCAGGGCGATGCTGGCGCTCGCCTGGCCGATGGTGCTGACCAATCTCGGCCAGACCGCGATGACCGCTACCGACGTCATGATGATGGGGCGGCTGGGGCCGGACACGCTGGCCAGCGGTGCGCTTGGTGCCAACCTCTACTTCATGCCGCTCATCTTCGGGCTCGGCCTGATGCTGGCGACCTCGCCGATGATGGCGACCGAGCTCGGCCGTCGCCGGCACTCGGTGCGCGACCTGCGCCGCACCGTGCGCCAGGGTCTATGGCTGGCGATCCTCATTTGCATTCCGATATGGGCCCTTCTCTGGCACGGCGAGAGCGTGTTGCTGGCCATGGGTCAGGAACCGGCGCTGGCGCACCAGGCCGGCATCTATCTGCGCTGGCTCGAATGGGCGGTGCTGCCCTTTTTCGGCTACATCGTCCTGCGCTCGTTCATTTCGGCGCTGGAACGGCCGGGCTGGGCGCTGATCATCGTCTTCGTTGCCGTCGCCTGCAACGCCTTCTTCAACTGGCTGTTCATGTTCGGCAATCTCGGCATCCAATCGATGGGCATCGCCGGCTCCGGCCTCGCCACCACTCTGTCCAGCACGTTGATGTTCGCCGGCATGGCGGCGGTGGTGATGCTTGAGAAGAAATTCCGGCGCTATCGTCTGTTCGGACGCTTCTGGCGCGCCGACTGGCCGCGCTTCAAGGGCCTGCTGCGGCTCGGCCTGCCGATCGCGGGCCTGCTGGCGTTCGAGGTGACGATCTTCAACGCGGCGGCCTTTCTCATGGGCCTGATCGATGCGGCTTCGCTTGCCGCCCATGCGATCGCCATCCAGATCGCCTCGATCACCTTCATGGTGCCGCTCGGCCTCAACCAGGCGGTGACGGTGCGCGTCGGACTTGCCCACGGCGCCGGCAATCCGGAAGGTGTCAGCCGGGCTGGCTGGACCGCCTATGTCGTCGCTGTCTCCTTCATGGCGCTGATGGGGCTAGTGATGATCCTGTGGCCGCATCTCTTGATCGGCGCCTTCATCGATCTCGGCAATCCGGCTAATGCCGAGGTGGTGGCGCTTGCCGTGTCGTTCCTCGCCTTTGCCGCGCTGTTCCAGGTTTTTGACGGTGCGCAGGCGGTCGCCAGCGGCATGCTGCGCGGCCTGCACGACACCAAGGTGCCGATGATCTATGCCGCGATCGGCTATTGGGGCATCGGGCTGCCGCTCGGCGTGCTGCTGGCCTTTCGTTTCGGCTTCAACGGCGTCGGCATCTGGATCGGCCTGTCGTCGGGACTGGCGGTGGTTGCGGCACTCCTGCTGGTGCGCTGGCTGCGGCGAGACAAGATCGCGCCGCCGCTGGTATTCGGGCGTTGAATTGCTGGTCGCCCGCTCAGCGGGCCGCCGCCCGCTGCTCGAGCGAACGTGCGTATTGCGTCAGCGGAAAGCACATGACGAAGAAGATCAGCGCTACCAGCCCATAGACTTTGAACGGTTCGAAGGTCGCATTGTTGATCGCGTTGGATGTCCTCACCAGCTCCTCGAAACCGATGATCGACGTCAGCGCGGTCGACTTGATCAGCTGCACCAGAAAGCCGACGGTCGGTGCGCGGGTGATCGAAAACGCCTGAGGCAAGATGATCAGCCGGAGTTCCTGTAGATAGTGCAGGCCGAGGCTGGCGCCGGCGTCCCACTGGCCGCGCGGCAGTGCATCGACGCCGCCGCGCCAGATCTCGGCGAGATAGGCGCTGGCAAAGAAGGTCAGGCCAAGCACCGCCGCGGTCCACGGCTCGATGCGCAGGCCCAGCATCGGCAAGCCGAAGAACATCAGGAAGAGCTGCATCAGCAGCGGCGTGCCCTGGAAAAGCGCGATGTAGCCGGAGGCAAACCGGCGCGCCCATTTATTCTTGGCGATCCGGAAGAACAACACGATCATGCCGACCACGGCCCCGCCGACAAAGGCGGCCAGCGACAAGAGCACCGTCCAGCGCGCCGCCAGCAGCAGGTTGCGCAGAATGTCCCAGAAGGTGAATTCGATCATGACACGCCGGCTCCGAGAAGCCGGCGCCCGCCGCCGACCAGCAGCCGGCGCAGCCCAATCGACAGGATGAGATAGACCATCGTCACGATGAAATAGGTCTCGAAAGCCCGGAACGTGCGCGCCTGCAGCATGTCGGCTTCATAGGTCAGCTCGCGAACGGCGATCTGCGATACCACGGCGGATTCCAGCATCATGATGACGATCTGGCTGGTCAGCGCCGGATAGATCACCTTGAGCGCCTGCGGCAGAACGATCTTGATGAAGACCTGGCGCGGCCTGAGCCCAAGCGCCAGTGCCGCTTCCGTCTGCCCGGGCGGCACCGCGTCGAGCCCGGCGCCAACGATCTCGATCGTATAGGCAGCCATGTTGAGCGTCATCGCCAGCATGGCTGCCAGCATCGGATCGAGCCTGACGCCGATGCTGGGCAGCCCGAAGAAGATGAAGAATAGCTGCACCAGGAACGGCGTGTTGCGGATCACCTCGACATAGACGCCGATCGCCCGCTTGAGCAGGAGCGGACCGTTCCGCCGCCCTGCGGCGCCGAGGATGCTGAGCAACGTTCCCGCCAGCGTGGTGACAGTGATCAACAGGATCGTCGTGGCCGCGCCGCGCGCGATCGCCCCTGTCGCCCCGGCAAGCCAGCCGAAGTCGAGGCTATAGCTCACCGGCCATCAATCCTTGAGATTGGCGGGATCGAGCGGCGTCTTCAGCCAGGCTTTCGAGCTTTCGTCCAGTCTGCCGTCGGCCAGCATCTTGGCAACCGCGTCATTGACCGCCTGCTTCAGGCGGTCTTCCTTCTTGTTGAGGCCGATATGCGAGGGCGAGGTGAGAAGCTGGAATTTCTGCTCCGGCTTCAGTTCCTCCTGGCGGGCAAGCACCTGGGCGCCGACATCGTTGCCGACCACCATCAATTGGGTCTGGCCCGAAATGAAGGCCTGGATGACGGAATTATAGTTGTCGAAGCGGCGGATGTCGGCCGAGGCCGGTGCCGCCTCGGTCAGCGAGGTATCCTCCAGCGTGCCGCGATTGACGGCGATCGACTTGTCGGCGAGGTCTTCCTTGCCTTTGACCGCAAGAGCTGCCGGGCCGATGACTGCGATGTAATAGGGCGCGTAGGCGGCGGCGAAATCGATCACCTGCTCACGCTCCTTGGAATAGCCGACACTCATCAGCAGGTCGACCCGCTTGTCGGTCAGGTACGGAATGCGGTTCTGGCCGGTCACGCTGACCAGATTGAGCTTGACCTTGAGCTGGTCGGCGATGGATTGCGCCACGTCGATGTCGTAGCCCTTGATGCTCATGTCGGCGCTGGCCGAGGAGAAGGGCGGGAAGTCGGAAAAGATGCCGACATTGATGGCGCCGGCCTTGGCGATGTCGTCGATCGCGTCGGCATTGGCGGCCTGGTTGGTGAAAGCAAGACCGGTCGCGCCGAGCATCAGCACGGCGGCGATGGATGATTTGAGCTTCATGTGAAGTGTCATTGTCATTCCCCTGCTGGAAGCTTGTTTGTTTGAGTGCAACCGCCGACTCCAGCGCGGCGGTCGCCTTTGGGTTCTCTAGTGGACCATGATCTTCTCCGAAAACCGGTTCCGCCTTTTCGGGATCATGGTCGAGCGTGTCAGCCCGCCTTGCTGGTGATTGCCGGGCTGAAGACGATCAGGCTGAGGATCTCGAACAGCACCTGCGCGCCGGCATGCGCCGTGTTGCTGGTCGCGTCGTACTGCGGTGCCACCTCGACGACGTCGCCGCCGACGATGTTGAGTCCCTTCAGGCCGCGCAGCAGCTCGAGCACTTCCCGCGTCGTCAGCCCGCCGACTTCCGGTGTGCCGGTGCCCGGCGCAAAGGCCGGATCGACGCTGTCGATGTCGAACGAGACATAGGTCGGGCCGTCGCCGACTATCCTGCGCGCCTTCTCGATAATTGCGGGAATGCCGAGGCCGGTCACCTCTTCGGCATGCACGACGGTCATGCCGGACTCATAGGTGAACTCCCACAGATACTCGGCCGAGCCGCGAATGCCGATCTGGATGGTACGGCTCGGGTCGAGCACGCCGTCCAGCACCGCGTTGCGGAACGGCCCGCCATGGTGGAACTTGGTCATGTCGAACAGGCCGCTGGTATCGCAGTGCGCGTCGATATGGATCATGCCCACCGGCGCCCTCTTGCCGACAGCCTTCAGGATCGGGTGGCTGATCGAATGGTCGCCGCCGACAGACAAGGGCAGGACGCCGGCGTCGACGATCTGGTTGGTGCGGCGTTCTATGTCGTCATGGCTGGTCTCCAGCCGGTAGCGGCTCTGGAACGGCACGTCGCCGATGTCGGCGACCTTCAGCTCATGCGTCGGTGCGCATTCCAGCACATGATTGTAGGGGCCGATGCGCTCGATGGCGCGCAGCGCCCTTGGCCCGAAACGGGCGCCCGGCCGGTTGGTGACGCCCAGATCCATCGGCACACCGATCATCGCCACCTGCAGATCGCCGAAATCCGGATTGTCGGCGGCGATTTCCCGATAGGGCGCCGCGAGGAAGGTCGGGATGCCGGAATAGGGCGCCAGTCGCGTGCCGGTCTTGGAGAAGATCTTGTCGGCGACACGCTGGAATTTCGGGTCGAACATTTCGCCGCCATGGCTCTCGCCGTATTTGCGGCGCAACGCTTCGAGCTTGCCGCGGTCGTAACCCATGTCGGTCCTCCATGGCTGGTGCGGCGCGCGGACAGCGGCCCCGATAGCCGCAGCCGTCGGCTGCCTGCAGATTTCACGTCTTGATGCAATGCCTGGGCAAAGTGTCCCGTAGCTGCATTGAAAAATCAATTGATATTGTTAGTGTGTTATCTGTGAGAAAATCTCACAGAGCCTCGGGTCCAAATGGCCAAGCGTTTGCCACCGCTCAACCCGCTGCGCGCCTTCGAGGCGACGGCGCGCCACGCCTCGCTGAGCAAGGCGGCGGCTGAGCTCAACGTCACCCACGGCGCCATCAGCCATCAGATCAAGGCGCTCGAGCAATCGTTGGGTGTCAAGCTGTTCGAGCGTGCCGGTCAGCGGGTGAAGCTGACGCCACACGGCGCCGAGTTGCTGCCGGCGGTGTCGACCGCCTTCGACGGCATTGCCGCCGCCACGCAGCGCATGACGAGGCCGGCCAGCACCGGCGTTCTCTCTGTATCCTGCGTGCCGGCGCTACTGTTGCTGTGGATGATCCCGCGGCTGGGCAGCTTCACGTCGCAATATCCGGATATCAGGCTGACGCTGATCCCATCCAATGATGCCAAGGACGTCCGCGCACCGCATATCGATGTCTGCGTGCACTATGGTGACGGCAGCTGGACCGACTGCTGGATGCGCAAATGGTCGGGCCTCGAACTGTTCCCGGTGGTCAGCCCGACGCTGATCAACAACCGCCCGATCCGCACCGTCCGCGACCTCGCCGATCACGTCTTCCTGCATGGCGACGACGGCCGCGAATGGCATACCTGGCTGGCCGCCGCTGACGCGCTGGACCTGGAGCGCGGCCGCCGCCACCATCTTGGCGACGCGCGCATGGCGACCGAGGCCGCTGTCCACGGCCATGGCGTGGCGCTCGGCGACACGGTGACGGCAAGCGGACTGCTCGCCAGGGGCCTGCTTGTCGCCCCGTTCAGTCTTTCCGTGCCGGCCGTCGACGATTTCTACATCGTCTGCCGCAACGAGATGCGGTCGGCGCCGATCGTGCAATTGTTCATCGACTGGCTGTTTGCCGAGAAAGAGCAGGCCGACCGCCGCGCCGACGCGCCGGTGGCAGGCCGCATCGGCATTCGCCGCAAGCGTCCAGCGCTCAAGGTGGTCGGCGCCAAGACCGCATCCTGAGGCCGAAACTGCCGTAGGCGCCGCTTGCCGCAGGGGCTTCTTTTTGTCGGGCCAGCCCGCAAAGCGGGAGGCGCGTTCAAAAATTCGATGCTAAGAGGCATTTGGAGCAATTCCAGGAAAAGTGCGCAGCGGTTTTCCGTCCGGAATTGCGCTAGACAAAAGCTAGAGCGAGCAGCGAAGGCGCATTGAGCGATGGCAAAGACCGATATAGCGCGGCGCGTCTACAATCACACCTGGAAGCTCGACCCGATCGTCCGCAGCTTGCTCGACACCGATTTCTACAAGCTTCTGATGCTGCAGATGATCTGGGGCATGTATCCCAAGGTCGACGCCACCTTCTCGCTGATCAACCGCACCACCTCGGTCCGCCTTGCCGAGGAGATCGATGAGACGGAGCTGCGCGAGCAGCTCGACCATGCCCGCACCTTGCGCTTCTCTAAGAAAGAGATGATCTGGCTCGGCGGCAACACCTTCTATGGCCGCAAGCAGATATTCGAACCGGAATTCCTCGCCTGGCTGGAAAATTTCCGGCTGCCCGAATACGAGCTTTCCAAGCGCGACGGTCAATACGAACTCGCCTTCAGCGGTCCGTGGATGTACACGACGCTGTGGGAGATCCCGGCGCTGGCAATTATCAATGAACTTCGATCTCGCGCGGCCATGCGGGCGTTCGGGCCGTTCGCGCTCGACGTGCTCTATGCCCGCGCCAAGGCCAAGATGTGGGCCAAGACCGAGCGGCTGAAGGCGCTGCCCGGCATCCGCATCTCGGATTTCGGCACCCGCCGCCGTCATTCCTTCCTGTGGCAGCGCTGGTGCGTCGAAGCGTTGAAGGAGGGCATCGGCGAGGCCTTCACTGGCACCTCCAACGTGCTGCTCGCCATGGACAACGATCTCGAGGCGCTCGGCACCAATGCGCATGAACTGCCGATGGTGTTCGCCGCGCTCACCAATTCGGAAAAGGAATTGAAACAGTCGCCCTACAACGTGCTGCAGGACTGGCAGCGCTACTACGGCGGCAACCTGCTGATCGTACTGCCGGACACCTTCGGCACCGCGGCGTTCCTGCGCGATGCACCGGACTGGGTCGCCGACTGGACCGGCTTCCGCCCCGACAGCGCGCCGCCGATCGAAGGCGGCGAGAAAATCATTTCCTGGTGGCGCGAAAAGGGCAAGGACCCCAAGCAGAAGCTGCTCATCTTCTCGGATGGGCTGGAGGTCGAGACCATCGAGGAAACCTACCGCCACTTCCGCGGCAAGGTGCGCATGTCCTTCGGCTGGGGCACCAACCTGACCAACGATTTCGAGGGCTGCGCGCCGACCGAGACCAACCGGCTAGACGCCATCTCGCTGGTCTGCAAGGTCACCGAAGCCAACGGCAGGCCGGCGGTCAAGCTTTCCGACAATCCGGCCAAGTCGACAGGCGACGAGAAAGAGATCGAGCGCTATTTGCGCATCTTCGGCCAGAAGGACCGCGTGGAGCAGTTGGTGAAGGTGTGAGGTAGGGGAACTCTTGCGTAGTATGAGTTCCTTCGCGCCCCCCTCTGTCCTGCCGGACATCTCCCCCACGAGGGGGGAGATTGCGCCCTCATTGCTGCTTTCGCCAATCGCTAAAGTTGCAGAAGGAGAGCCGACGGCGGAACCGCCGATCTCCCCCCTTGAGGGGAAGATGTCCGGCAGGACAGAGGGGGGCGCCGTAGAGCGCTGCATTTCTGCAATCAGGCCCTTTCCCGGCCTCGTCGCTTCCTTGGCATTCCCATCCACGCCCGCCTTCGCCCACGCCTCCGACCGCGGCCACGTCCTGCTCCTCCCCACCGGCTACTACGTCGTCGGTGGCGCGCTCTCGGTTGCCGCCAGTTTCCTTGTCCTGGCGCTACTGCCGCCGGACTCCCTCGACCGCTTCTGGCGCAAACGCCTGCCGCTTTTTACCTTCGGCGACGGCGCGCGGACTGCCGTCAGCCTGGTATCCTTTGCCGGCTTTGCAATTCTGATTGCCGCCGGCCTGTTCGGCAGCCGCGATCCGCTTTCCAATCCGATGCCGCTGACCGTATGGACGCTTCTCTGGGTTGGCCTGGCTCTGTTGCAGGGGCTCGGCGGCGATCTCTGGTCGTGGCTCAACCCCTGGTACGGGCCATGCCGCGTCGCCTCGCGCCTGTCCGGCAGAACGCAGCCGTATCTGCTCCCCCAACGGCTCGGCTATTGGCCGGCTTTCCTGCTGTTCTTCGCCTTCGCCTGGTTCGAGCTGATCGACCCTGCGCCCGACGATCCGGCGCGGCTGGCCTGGGCCGCCGGCCTCTACTGGCTGCTGAGCTTTGCCGCCATGCAGGTCTTCGGCTACCGCGACTGGACCCTGCGCGGTGAGTTCCTGACCGTGTTCTTTTCCATGGTGGCGCGCTTCGCCATCGTCGAACGTAGCGCAGACGGCCGGCTAAAACTCTGCTGGCCGGGCGCCAAGCTGCTCGGTGCCGCGCCGCTACCGCGCAGCGGCGTCGCTTTCCTGCTGCTTGCGCTGTCGTCGGTGTCCTTCGACGGCCTGTCGAAAACCTTCTTCTGGCTAGGCTGGTTCGGCATCAATCCGCTGGAGTTTCCGGGACGCACCGCTTTGATCGGCATCGGCAGCTTCGGCCTTGTGCTGAGCTTTGCCGTGCTTGCGGCCGTGTTCGCGCTCGCCGTCTTTCTTGGCCAGAACCTTGCCGGCAGCAAGCATTCGCTCGGTCACGCCGCCGGGCTTTTGGTCTGGTCGATCGTACCGATCGCGCTCGCCTACCACTTCGCGCATTATCTGACGGCGCTGCTGGTCGACGGCCAATATGCGATTGCCGGTCTCTCCGACCCGTTTGCGCTGGGCTGGAACCTGTTCGGTACCGCCGACATGTCAATTGAAGCCGGCGTCGTCGCCGGTGCCGGTTCGGCGTGGTGGCTGTGGAACCTCCAGGCCGGCGTCATCATAGCCGGCCACATGCTTGCTGTGCTTGTCGCCCATGGCTTGGCCTGGCGGCTGCACGCCATTCCGGCTCGCGCCGCGCTCAGCCAGTTCCCGCTCACCGTGCTGATGATCGCCTACACCGTCCTCGGCCTATGGCTGCTTGCGACGCCGAGCGCCGGATGAACGAGGTGTGCGATGCCCGTCAATCGAACCTTGGGGAAAGCTCGCTTGCCACGTCAGAGCTTTGGTGATTTAGTTTGTACACATGCAATTTTTGCCCCTCTTAACAAGAGTGGCCTGCCTGCTACAGCCATTGGTCAAAGCTCAAAAAACAAGGGGAACTGCCGTGACTGACAAGAATGGGTTTTTCGATCTCTCCAGATCCGCTCTCACCCGCCGCACGGCGCTGAAGGGCCTTGCCGCCGGCGCCGGTCTTGCCGTCGCGCCGGGTTTCGTGCGTTACAGCCAGGCGCAGAGCTCGGCGCCGATCAAGATCGGTTTTCAGTCGCACCGCACCGGCATCGGCGCCGCCTATGGCCGCTGGTACGAGAAGACCACGGCGGCTGCCGTCAAGGCGATCAACGATGCCGGCGGCATCAACGGCCGACCGGTCGAGGTGATCATCGAGGATGACGGCACCGATCCCGGCCGGGGCGCCGAAGTCGTCGGCAAGTTCGCCTCCCAGCACAAGACCGACATCGTCTACGGTACGCTGTTTTCGCATGTCGTGATCGGCTCGGCGCCGGCCGCCGGCGAGGCCAAGATGCCCTATTTCGTTGTCAGCGAAGGCCACCACGTCGCCTCGACCAAGTTGAACCGCTACGTCTTCCAGCCCGGCATCACCGATGTGAAGAGCCAGATCCAGTCGATGGCACCGTGGATTGCCGCCAATGCCGGCAAGAAGGTGACGCAGATCTTCCCCGATTTCGCTTTCGGCTATGACCATCGCGACTACCTGCCGCCGGCGCTGAAGGCGCAAGGCGCCGAGGTCATTGCGCAGATCGCGATTCCGCCGACGGAATCCTCCTTCACCAAATATTTCCCGCAGATCCCCGCGGAGACCGAGGTGATCTACCACGTCATGGTCGGCCCGGCGGTGCTCACCTTCGTCAAGGAGCTCGGCGAGTTCTACGGCTCCAATCGGCCGCAATTGTTCGGCTTCATCGATTCGCTCGAAGCCACCGACATCAACAGCCCCGGCCTCGAATTCCTCGACGGTAGCCATTTCTGGGAAGGCTCGCCGCGCTACGCGCAGCCCGATGATTCCCCCGCACAGAAGGCCTACCGCGCCGCCGTCGGCATCGATGACAATGGTGCCGCCGTCGGCGACCCCAAGGACGTCTCCACCGCCGCGCACATGTTCGGCTGCTGGGAAACGCTCTACGTCGTCAAGAAGGCGATGGAGGATGCCGGCTACAAGGGCCCGGAAGACCGCGCCAAGCTGGTCGAGGCGACCGAGGCGTTGACCGAGTTCGCCGAGGGGCCCGAGCATCCGCAGGGACCGAAAACCTTCAACGGCAAGATCCACCAGTGCTTTGGTATCCAGAACATCTCCAAGGTCGAAGGCGGCCGGCTGAATGTCGTCCACAAGACCAAGATCGAGGACGGCCTCTATGAGCCTGAGGGGGATTACACGACGCAGACGCTGTGAGCTTGGTTTCATTAAGCACAGTGCGCTTCGGCCCACCCCCCTCTGTCCTGCCGGACATCTCCCCCTCAAGGGGGGAGATTGGCTGTCACCAGCGCTTTCGCCAATCGCAAAGGCCGGTAGGTGGCCGCCTTCGCGGGAACTGCCAATCTCCCCCCTTGAGGGGGAGATGTCCGGCAGGACAGAGGGGGGTGCGCCTCGCACCTGCGATGGGTGTGTAACCGATGCACTTCGGACCTCACCTGCTCCTCGCCGCTCTCGAAGGCCTCGTCACCTCCGCCGTGCTGGCGCTGACGGCGCTTGGCCTGTCGCTGGTGTTCGGCGTCATGCGCGTCGTCAATGTCGCGCATGGCGAGTTCTTCATGCTGGGCGCGGTGCTTGCCTGGGCGATCTCAACGGCGATATCCGGCCATCCGGCGCTCGGCTTCCTGGCCGCCCTGGTGCTGGCGCCGCTGATCGTCGGCCTGATCGCGCTGCTCGCCGAACGGCTGGTGCTGCGCCGGCTCAACTACAATCCGGAAGCCACCATCGTCGCCACTATCGGCATGCTCTACATCATCCAGCAATTGGCACTGACCTTCTACGGCCCGGAGGCGCGGCCGGTGGAGCCGCCGTTCAGCTACCGCATCCTCCTGCCGTGGTTCGGTTATTCCGGCTACAAGCTGTCGATCATCGCCGCGTCGGCGCTGCTGCTGGTCGCGACCTGGCTGGTGCTGACGCGCACGAAAATCGGCCTCGTCATGCGCGCCACGCAATATGACAGCGAGACGGCGCAGGCCTTCGGCATCCCGGTGACCAGAGTCTATGCCGGTGTTTTCGCGCTCGGCGCCATGCTGGCTGCTGTCGCCGCGGTGCTGATCGTGCCGATCAGCCAGGCCCACTATCTGATGGGGCAGGACCCGCTGTTGCTGTCGTTCATCGTCGTCATCATCGGCGGCCTCGGCTCGCTGCGCGGCACGGTCGTCGCCGCGGTGCTGATCGGCCTTTCCGACGGCATCATCTCGGTGTTCTTCTCACCGACGCTGGCCAAGATCATCGCCACCTTGCTCGTCGCCATGGTGCTGGTGTTCCGGCCGCAGGGCCTGTTCGGGACGACATCGCGATGAAGGATGCTTCGCCGGCAAAGCCATATGCGCTGCACCTCGGCGCCATCGCCCTGCTTTGCGGGCTTAGCTTCGTCCTGCCGGAATACCATCACGGCCTGCTCGCCCGCATCATGGTGCTGGCGGTCTTCGCCATGGGCTACAATCTGCTGTTCGGCTATGTCGGGCTGCTTAGCCTCGGCCATGCCATGTTCTTTTCAGCCGGGCTCTATGGCGCCGGCCTTGCCGTCATCCATCTCGGCTGGAGCGTGCCGGCCGCCTTCGCAGCCGGGCTTGCCTGCGGCGCGCTTCTCGCGCTGGGGATCGGGCTGCTGGCGCTGCGCACCTTCGGCGTCGCCTTCATGATCGTCACTATGATGTTCGCGCAGGTATTCTATCTCGTCATCCTCTATTTCGCTGCCTGGACCGGTGGCGACCAGGGCATGGTCGTGCCGCAGCCGATGCGTGTCCTTGTCCTGGGCAGCACGTCACTCGACCTCACCAACCCGACCGTGCGCTATATGAGCGCGCTGGCACTGTTCTCGATCGTGCTGCTCATAAGCCTGGCGATAGTCCGCTCCGGCTACGGTCGCGTGCTGGTCGCCATCCGCGAGAACGAAGAGCGGACCAAAATGCTTGGCTACGATACATTTTCCAACAAGCTCGCCGCCGTCGTCATCTCAGGCAGCATCTGCGCGGCTTCCGGCGCGGCCTATGCGCTGCTGTTCGGCTATGTCGGCTCGAGCTTCGCTTCGGTGCAATATTCCATCCTGCCGCTGCTCTGGGTGCTGCTGGGCGGCGCCGCCACCACGCTCGGTCCGCTGATCGGCACGCTGTTCATGTATTATGTCATCGACATCGCCAGCGGCTACACCTCGGCCTATCTGCTGATCGTCGGCATAGCGCTCATCCTGCTGGTGCTGTTCTTCCCGAGAGGCGTTCTCGGCAGCATCCGCCAGCGCTGGCTCGGGTGGTTGCCATGATGCCGCTGCTCACCACCAAAGGCCTGTCGCGCAGTTTCGGGGGCTTGCGTGCCGTCGACGGCGTCGACTTCGCGCTGATACCGGGCGAGATTCGCGCCATCATCGGCCCTAACGGCGCCGGCAAGACCACCTTCGTCAGCCTGGTCAGCGGCCGCATCCAGTCCTCGTCGGGCACGATCATCTTTGACGGCGCCGATATCACCAGCCTGCCTGCCTACGCCAGGGTTCGCCTTGGCATCGCCTATACGTTCCAGATCACCAGCGTCTTTGCCAATCTCAGCGCCTACGACAATGTTGCCCTGCCGGTGCAGCGCACGCTGACCGACGGCCGCTCGAAGGGCGCGGTTCACACCGGCGTCATGGCCGCGCTCGAGCGTACCGGCCTTGCCGACCGCGCGCAAATGCCGGCCGGGCAATTGTCCTACGGTCACCAGCGGTTGCTGGAAGTGGCGATGGGACTGGCACTGAAGCCGCGGCTGCTGATCCTCGACGAACCGACGCAAGGGCTGGCCGACAGCGAGATCGACAATTTCATCGAGCTGGTGCGCGAGATCGCCGATAGCGCCACCGTGCTTTTGATCGAGCACAACATGCCGGTGGTCATGCGGCTCGCCGACCGCATCACCGTCTTCAACGCCGGCAGGATTTTGGCTGAAGGCACGCCCGAGCAGATCCGCGCCAATGCCGCGGTGCAGGACGCTTATCTGGGGACCACCCATGACTGAGGTCCAGTCCAAGGCACTGACCGTTTCCGGGCTCGATTGCTTCTATGGCGAGGTCCAGGTGCTCTATGGGCTGGATCTGGTTCTGAACGAGGGCGAGGTGCTTTGCCTGTTCGGCCGCAACGGCGCCGGCAAGACGACGACGCTGAAGGCGATCATGGGCCTGGTGCCGGCAGCCGCCGGCTCGATCAGGCTCGAAGGGCGGGAATTGACCGGCTTGCCGGCGCACGAGGTGCCCAAGGCCGGCGTCGCCTACGTGCCGCAGGGCCGGCGGCTGTTCGCCGAGATGACGGTGGGTGAAAACATCGAGATCGGCCTGATGGCCCGCAACAAGGGCAAGGCGACGCGCGAAAACGTGCTCGATCTTTTCCCGCTGCTGCGCCAGCGCCTCAGGCAGCGTTCCGGCACGCTATCCGGCGGCGAGCAGCAGATGCTGGCCATGGCCCGCGCCCTGTGCCTGGAACCACAGGTGCTTCTGCTCGACGAGCCGACCGAAGGGCTGATGCCATCGATGATCGCCAAGATCCGCGAAACGGTGTCGAAGCTGCGTGCGCTTGGCGTGTCGACAATTCTTGTCGAGCAGCGCGTCGATGCCGTGCTCTCGGTCGCAGACCGCGTTTGCTTCATCGAAAACGGCCGCAACCGCGAGACGGTCGATGTCGAGGAACTGCGTTCCGATCCCTCCGCGGTCCGCCGCTATGTCGGCGTCGGATGATCAGGCAAAGAACAGCAAGCCGGCAAGCAGGAATGTCGGGATCAGCACCGCGCCCGACCATGCCATATAGCCAAAGAAGCTCGGCATCTTGATGCCGCGATGCCTGGCAATGGCATAGACCATGAAATTCGGCGCATTGCCGACATAGGTGTTGGCGCCCATGAACACCGCGCCTGCCGAGATCGCCGCCAGCGTCGAGGCGAGCTCGGTCATCAGATGCTGCGCATCGCCGCCAGCCAGCTCGAAGAACACCAGATAGGTCGGCGCATTGTCGAGGAAGGACGACAGCGCTCCGGTCAGCCAGAAATAGGCAAGGTTGTCCGGCGCGCCGGTCGGCGAACTGACGAGCAGCACCAACGGCGCCAGCGCGCCGTCGAGCCCGGCCCGCAATATGGCGACAACCGGCACGATGCAGATGAAGATGCTGGCGAACAGCTTCGCCACCTCGGCAATCGGCCCCCAGCTGAAGGCGTTTGCGCCGCGAAACTCCTTCGGCGAGACGACAAGCGAAGTGAAGGCCAGTATCAGGATGGCGGCGTCGCGCACCAGATTCTGCAGCTCGAGGCTGACGCCCTGAAAAGAGAAACTCACTCCCGGCTTCCAGGCAGCGGAAATCAGGATCGCGGCGATTACGCCGGCCAGCAGCGGGATGTTGGCCAGGCCGCGAATGCGCACCTTGCTGTCGGGCGTCGGATCCTTGATCTTCGGCGCGCCTTCCTCCCGGCGATGCATGATGATGTCGATCGCCAGGAAAACAGCCAGCACCACGCCGGCGACGAACAGCGTCTCGGGCAGCAGGTGAACTGTCGTCCAGAAGAAATCGACGCCGCGCAGAAAGCCGACGAACAGCGGCGGATCGCCCAGCGGCGTTAGCGACCCGCCGATGTTGGACACCAGGAAGATGAAAAAGATGACGACATGGGCGTTGAAGCGCCGGTTGTCGTTGGCGCGGATGAGCGGCCGGATCAGGATCATCGAGGCGCCGGTTGTGCCAATGATCGAGGCAAGCAGCGCCCCTCCCAGCAACAGCCCGGCATTGACCAGCGGCGTGCCGTGTATGTTGCCGGCAACGAAGATACCGCCCGAAATCGTGAACAGCGCAAACAGCAGGATGATGAACGACATGTATTCGGTGAGCAGCGCATGCAGCACCGCCTGCGTGGCGGACGGGATGCCGAAGGCGATGGCCAGCGGCCCGATCACCAACGCTGCCCAGAAGGCAGCGATCTTGCCGTAATGGTGCTCCCAAGCATGATGGAACAGCAGCGGGCCGGTCGCGATGCAAAGCAATAGCCCGGCAAACGGCAGCACCCACCAAAGCGACATGGCGGCGCCCGGCAATTCGTGCGCTTCGGCCGCGAGAACCGCATTCGGAGAAAAGATTGCTGCAATAAGTGCAGCACTTGCCGTCAACGCCGCAAACCGCATGAAGCCCTCAAAAGTCTGTCAGGTTCGGCTGGATGACGTTCAAATCAGTGTCACGCCGGCATCGCGCATCCGGCCCAGCATCCTCTCCACGGAGCCGTTGAGATCGATGCCGCGGCAGGCGTCGAGCCGCACGGACGTCTCAAAACCGAGCTTGACCGCGTCGAGCGCCGAAAAGGCGACGCAGAAATCCGTCGCCAGGCCGACCAGGGTCAGCATCTCGATGTTCCGATCCCGGAGATAGCCGGCAAGGCCGGTCGGCGTCGTCCGGTCGTTCTCGAAGAATGCGGAATAGCTGTCGATCGCAGGACGGAACCCCTTGCGGATCACCAACTCGGCCTTGCTCCAGGCGAGGCCCGAATGGAAATCCGATCCCAGGCTGCCCTGGATGCAGTGATCCGGCCACAGCGTCTGGTGGCCATAAGGCACGTCGATCGTTTCGAACGGGTGCTTGCCGGGGTGGCTGGAGGCAAAGCTCGAATGGCCGGCAGGGTGCCAGTCCTGCGTCAGCAGGACGTGCCCGGTCCGCCGGATCAGGTCATTGACCAACGGCACGATTTCGTCGCCACCGGCCACTTCAAGGGCGCCACCCGGGCAGAAATCGTTCTGCAGGTCGATAACGACAAGCGCTTCGTCGGCCATGGAGCCTCCTTATTTTCTTGGTCTTGAGCTTAGGCTCCAATGAAAACGCGACCGGACGCAGAAACTTGACCAGATGGCCGGCTGCGTCAACCTCTCATGGCATAACAAATGCGTTCCGGGTGCACCGGTGCCAACAGCCGTGCAAACTCTGGCTTTGACAATTCCTGCCGGCTTGATATCATTTGCATACGAATGAATTTCCTGCCTTGAATGCTCGGGAAAATCTTTCGGCAGGATCCCCTCTCGGGAAGCCCATTCTGGGAAGGCAAAGCGTGATCCGTTTCGCAAAACCCACCACGGTCGACGACGCCCTCGCTTTGCTGGGCGAAGGGCAATGGCGCATCCTCGCCGGCGGCACCGACTTCTATCCGGCACAGGGCAGCAAGCCTTTCCGCGACAATGTCCTCGATATCAATGGCCTGGTGGCATTGCGCGGCATTGCCGAAGCCGAAAACCATTGGCTCGTCGGCGCGCGCACCACCTGGACCGATCTCGTCCGCCATCCTCTGCCGGCGGCTTTCGACGCGCTGAAGCAGGCGGCGCGGGAAGTCGGCTCGGTGCAGATCCAGAACGTTGCCTCGATTGCCGGCAATCTCTGCAACGCCTCGCCGGCCGCCGACGGCGTGCCGGCGCTGCTGGTGCTCGATGCCGAAGTCGAACTGCGTTCCGCTGTGGCGACCCGGCATCTGCCCCTTGCAGAATTCATCCTCGGCAACCGTCGCACCGCACTGCAGCCCGGCGAAATGGTCACGGCAATCCGCATTCCCAAACCCGCGACCGCCGGCAGCTCCGCCTTCGTGAAACTCGGCGCGCGGCGTTATCTCGTCATCTCCATCGCCATGGCCGCCGCACGCCTGGCCGTCGAAGATGGTATGGTCAGGAACGCGGCCGTCGCCGTCGGTTCCTGCTCGGTTGTCGCCAGGCGCCTGGCGGGTGTCGAGGCGGCGCTACGCGGCCGGCCCGTCGGCGACGCGCTGGCCACTGCGATCCAATCCGCACCGATGGACGAGTTGTCGCCGATCGGCGACGTGCGCGGCAGCGCCGAATATCGGCTGGACGCTGCGCGCGAGATCGTCGCCCGCGCCGTGCTTGGTGCGATGGGCGCTGTTCCCGACGAAAGGGCGGCGGCCTGATGGGCATGGAGCGCGCCGACATCGCCTTCGAAGTCAACGGCGCCGCCGTCAGCGTTTGTGTGCCGCCGGTGCGGCGGCTGTCCGCGGTGCTGCGCGACGAGTTGCGGCTGACCGGCACCAAGATCGGCTGTGATGCCGGCGATTGCGGCGCCTGCACGGTGCTGGTCGACGGCGAGCCGGTCTGCGCCTGCCTGATGCCCGCGGCTTCCGCCTCCGGCACCGTGGTGACGACAGTCGAAGGCCTCGCCAATGGCCGGTTGTCGGCGCTGCAGGCTTCGTTCCTCAGCCATGGCGCAGCGCAATGCGGCGCCTGCACGCCCGGCCTGCTGGTCGCGGCAACGGCACTCCTGGACAGGACGCCTTGCCCGAGCGAGGCCGAAACGCAGGATGCACTTGGCGGCGTGCTCTGCCGCTGTACCGGCTACCGCAAGATCGTCACCGCGGTGATGGATGCTTGGCGCCACGCCGATGGTTTCGATCAGCGCATGCCATCCTCTGGCCATGCCGTCGGCTCCTCCCCGATCCGCCTCGATGGCCTTCCGAAAGTCACTGGCGGCGAAAAATTCGGCGGCGATTCATTCCCGGCCGACGCATTGTCGGTGCTGGTGGTCCGCTCGCCGCATTATCATGCCGCTTTCACTTTTGGCGATCTCGGCAGCTGGGTGAAATCCCGTCCTGGCATTGCCGGCGTCTTCACCGCCGCCGACATTCCGGGAAAGAATTGTTTCGGCGTCATCGCGCCCTTCGCCGACCAGCCGGCGCTGGCCGAAGGGGTTTCGCGCTTTCGCGGTGAGGCGGTGGCGCTGGTTGCCGGCGAACGCGAGGCTATCCTCGATCTCGACCTTGCCGATTTTCCTGTCAGTTGGACCGAGTTGCCGCATTTTCTGGAAACTGGCGAAGCGCAGGCCGGCGGTGCGCAACTGGTCCATGAAAACCGGCCCTCGAACCTGCTCACCTCCGGCTTCGTCGAGCGTGGCGACCCGGAAGCCGCGCTTGCCGGTGCGGCTTTCGTCGTTTCCGGCACCATCGACACCTCCTATGTCGAGCATGCCTATATCGAACCGGAAGCCGGCTATGCCTTCATGGACGGCGACACGCTGGTCGTCGTCGCCTGCACGCAGGCGCCATATATGGACCGTGACGACACGGCAAAAGTGCTCGGCCTTGCCCCGGAACAGGTGCGCATCGTGCCGACCGCCACCGGCGGCGGCTTCGGCTCCAAGCTCGACGTCTCGCTGCAACCGCTCATCGGCCTCGTCGCCATGAAAACCGGCCGGCCGGCGGCGCTCGCCTACAGCCGCACCGAATCGATGATCTCGACCACCAAGCGCCATCCGGCTCTGATGAGAGCGAGCATCGGCGCCGATGCCGACGGCCGTGTCACCGGCATGGTCTTCGCCGGCGATTTCAACACCGGCGCCTATGCCAGCTGGGGGCCGACGGTCGCCAACCGCGTGCCGGTGCACGCCTCCGGC
Source organism: Mesorhizobium sp. M0808 (assembly GCF_040320025.1). Lineage (NCBI taxonomy): Bacteria > Pseudomonadati > Pseudomonadota > Alphaproteobacteria > Hyphomicrobiales > Phyllobacteriaceae > Mesorhizobium > Mesorhizobium sp. M0808. The sequence continues at coordinate 75,267 of NZ_JAMYOX010000008.1, read as the reverse complement.
CCCTATGCGACGCCGAACTATCGCGCCGAAGGCCGCGCCATCCACACCAACGGCCCGATTGCCGGCGCCTTTCGCGGTTTCGGCGTGCCGCAGGCGACGATCATGCAGGAGACCCTCTATGACGACCTAGCCGACAAGCTCGGCATGGATCGGCTCGACTTTCGCCTGAAGAACTGCCTTCGGAACGGATCCGAAACAGTCACCGGCCAGCGGCTCGAGTCGGGCGTCGGCATCGCCGACTGCCTGGAGGCCCTGCGCTCACATTGGCGGCGTGCCCTAACTGACGCCGACGCGTTCAACGCCCGTAGCAGCAGCGAAAAAAAACGCGGCGTCGGCGTCGCCTCTTGCTGGTACGGTTGCGGCAACACCTCGCTGCCCAATCCGTCGACCATCAAGGTCGGCATCTCGGCATCGGGCGAAGTCGTCCTGCATCAGGGGGCGGTCGATATCGGGCAAGGTTCGAACACCGTCATCGCGCAGATCTGCGCCGAGGCGTTGGGTCTTCCGCTTGAAAAGCTGCGGCTGAAAGGCGCCGACACGGCGATCACCCCCGACGCCGGCAAGACATCGGCCTCGCGCCAGACCTTCGTCACCGGCAAGGCCGCCGAAAAGGCCGGCCGCGCCTTGCGCGATGAGATCTTGCGTTTCGCCAATGTCTCGGAAAAAGCGGCGATTGCGCTGGACGGCACAAGTCTGAGCATCGGGGAAGGCGAAGCGACGCGCCGCATCGATCTTTCCTCGCTGAAGGCAGACGCCGAAGGCTTTGTCTTCCGCGCCGAGGAAAGCTACGACCCGCCGACGCTGCCGCTCGATGCCAAGGGCCAGGGCAAGCCTTATGCCGTCTATGGCTATGGCGCCCAGATCGCCGAACTCGAGGTCGACCTCAGGCTCGGCACCGTGAAGCTTATAAAAATCACCGCCGCTCACGATGTCGGCAAGGCCATCAACCCTTTACTGGCAGAGGGCCAGATCGAGGGTGGCATCGCCCAGGGCATCGGCATGGCGCTGATGGAGGAATTCATCCCCGGCCGCACCGAAAACCTGCACGATTATCTGATCCCGACCATCGGCGACGTGCCACCGATCGAGACCATCCTGATAGAAGTTCCGGATCCGGAAGGACCCTTCGGCGCCAAGGGTTTGGGCGAGCATGTGCTGATCCCGACGGCGCCGGCGATCCTCAACGCCATCCGCCACGCCACCGGTGTACTGGTCACCAAAATTCCGGCGACGCCGACCCGCATCCGCGCCGCCATCCTCGACAAGGAGGCGCGCCGATGAGCGAGCTTGCCGAACGCTTCGAGACACACGATCCCGGCGAGAAGCTGGTGGCCGAGAAGATCCGCTGCGATGCCTGTCCGGTCATGTGCTACATCGCCGATGGCCGCACCGGCGCCTGCGACCGCTACGGCAATGTTGGCGGCAGGATCGTGCGGATGGATCCACTGACCATCCTCGACCACGCGGCCGAGACCGGCGCCGCAATCGTACCCTTTGCCGAAGAAGGCGAGACATGGGACGGCGAACTGGTCAACACCGGCCGCCGCTTCGTCACCGCCATCGGCGCCGGCACCACCTATCCCGATTACAAGCCGGCGCCCTTCATCGTCAGCCAGGAGGTCGAGGGCGTCGATCTGGTCACCGTCGTCACCGAGGGCATCTTCTCCTATTGCGGCGTCAAGGTGAAGATCGACACCGACCGTCATATCGGCCCCGAAACGGCTACGGTCCGTGCCCAAGGCGAGGCGATCGGCCATGTCACGACCGGCGAATACGGCTCGCAGATGCTGTCGCTGGGCGGCGTACATCATTTGACCGGCGGCTCGAAGGCTGAAGGGCGCGCCACCTGCGACGCCATGCTCGCGCTGTGCAACCGCAAACCGGTTGAACTCGTCATCGACGGCGGCGCCACCGTCATCGTCGAAGCCGGCAAGCCGCCGGTCATCGACGGCAAGCTCGAGCAGCGCATGCGCGTCGGCTGCGGTTCGGCTACCATAGGCATGTTCGCGACCCAATGGCGCGGCCTTGTCGACGAGGTGGTGGTGGTCGATGACCACATCACCGGCGTCGTCTCCGAGCATCAGGCCGGCAAGGTGCTTGGCTGGCAGGATACCGGCATCAAGATCATCGGCCGCCGTTCGACGCCGGGCCGTTATTTCAAGGTGTCGGAGCCCGGTCTCGGCTGGGGCGGCACCAGCATTTCCGACCCGCTGTCGATCCTTGGTGAATGGAACGCCAAAAAGGGTGCGCGCCCCGGCATGTCGCTGCTGATGGTCTCGACCACCGGCGAGCAATTCGCCTATTACGAGCTCGACGACCAACTGAAGCCGGTCCAGAAACCGTTCCCGGAGCGGCTGCGGAAGTCGGTCGAACTGATCGAGGACAATTGCGAGCCGGCGCTCTGCACCGTGCTTTTCGTCGGCGGCGCCGGCGGCTCGCTGCGCGCCGGCGTCACCGAGAACCCGGTCAATCTGACCCGCTCGGTGCAGGGCTTGACGACCTATGTGACGGTCGGCGGCGCGCCGGTCTATGTCTGGCCGGGCGGCGGCATCACGCTGATGGTCGACGTCACCCGCGTGCCGGAAGGCGCCTTCGGCTATGTGCCGACCCCGGCGCTGGTGGCGCCGATCGAGTTCACCATGCGCCGCGACGATTATGTCAGGCTTGGCGGCTACGAAGGCGAAATCCGCAGCGTCGACGATATCCTGGCCAAGGGCGGCGAATATCTCAATCCGCGCCGCGGCACGGCCGCACCCCGTGACAATCCCTGGCCGCCGCTGGCGCAGTTGCGTTGCGCGACCGCAAACGGGGCCGGGCGATGAACGGCCCGCAGGCACATTGGCTCGAGGACGGCCGGAGGCTTCACCTCAATCATGGGCCGATCGACCTGATCGTCGAGGCATTCGGCGAGGCGAGTGAATGCAGCGCCGCATATCGCCAGGCAGTGGCGCGCTTCCAGACAATCTTGCCCGAACTGGTCGAAGAGTTGCCCGAACTGCGGCGCCCGGCCGCCTCGCGGCCACGTGCTTTCGCTGGCCCGACGGCGCGCCGCATGGAAGCGGCAGTCGTTCCGCTAGCGAAACAATTCATCACACCGATGGCGGCCGTCGCCGGCTCGGTAGCCGACGAAGTGCTTGGCGCGCTGCTTGCCGGCCGCCGGCTCGAGCGCGCCTATGTCAACAATGGCGGCGACAGCGCGATCTATCTCGGCCACGGGCAGTCGATGACGCTTGCCATTGCCGGGACAGGTCATGGGTTGGCAGATCGTCTCACGATTCGCCCCGAAGACGGGATCCGCGGTGTCGCGACAAGCGGCTGGCGCGGCCGCTCCTTTTCGCTGGGCATCGCCGACGCGGTCACAGTGCTGGCGCGAACGGGTGCTGAAGCCGATGCCGCCGCGACCTTGATCGCCAACGCCGTCGACCTGCCCGGTCATCCGGCCGTTAGGCGCGTACGGGCGCGCGATCTCGCACCTGACAGCGACCTAGGCGACCGTTTGGTGACGCAGGGCGTGGGGCTGCTTTCCGCCGCTGAAATCGCTATTGCGCTGGAAGGCGGATTTGCCGTTGCCGAGGAGTTTCGGCGGCGCGGCCTGATTGCCGCCGCGGCGCTTTTCCTCGGCGGTCAGGCGCGCATCGCAGGTCCGATGGCGCTCGCCAATAAAGTTTTAGAGAGGGAAATTGCTCATGCCTGAGTTTCCGATCCGCAAGATCGCCGTGCTGACCGAAGAGATTTTTCACGAAGGCGGGCCGGTGGCGAAGGTGCCGCGGCACCGCGCGGCGGCCATGGCTGTGGTCAAGAACCCGTTCGCCGGCCGTTACGTCGAGGAACTGCAGAGCGCCATGGAGGATTTGAAGCCGCTCGGGCTGCTGCTCTCCGACAGGCTTATTGCCGCATTGGGCGGCGACGTCAAACAGATCGACGGTTACGGCAAGGGCGCCATCGTCGGCATGGCGGGCGAGCTGGAGCATGGCGCGCTGTGGCATGTGCCGGGCGGCTATGCCATGCGCGAACGGCTCGGCGACGCCAAGGCGATCGTGCCCTCGGCGAAAAAGGTCGGCGGCTTCGGCGCGCGGCTCGATGTGCCGCTCGGCCACATCAACGCCGCCTATGTGCGCAGCCATTTCGATGCCATGGAAATCGGCATCAGCGATGGCCCCCGTCCCGACGAGATCCTGTTTTGCCTCGCCATGACCTGCGGCCCGCGCGTGCACGACCGCATGGGTGGGCTGGCGGCCAAGGACATTAAGGCATGGGATGGGCTGCGGTGAGCGCCGAGGACAATCTGCTCAAGCTGGTCGAGGCCGAGGAGCCTGACGAAAACGACTATCGCTTGCAGGAGCAGGTCGGCTTCATCCTGCGCAAGGCGCATCAGCGCCATGTCTCGATCTTCGCCGCACACATCGCCGATCTGACGCCGCCGCAATTTGCCGCTTTGGCCAAATTGCGCGACGTCGGCGAGACCTCGCAGAACCAGCTTGGCAGCCTGATCGCCATGGATGCGGCGACCGTGAAGGGCGTCATCGACCGGCTGAAAGCGCGTGGCTTTGTCGAACTTAGCAAACACGAAGTCGACAAACGGCGCCTGCTGGTCAATCTGACCGCCGAGGGGCGCGACGCGATCGAGCGGCTGATTCCGCTTGCCCGTGAGATTACGCAGGAAACGCTGGCGCCGCTTTCCGCCAAGGAAGCGGCCATTTTCATGAAGCTGCTGGCCAAGCTGGCTTAATCTGCTGCCTGCCGGCGTTTGGTTGTTGTTCCTGCCGGGCGCTGAACGCCCGGCAGGAAAGCCTCGTCTCAGAGGCCGTTGTCCTTCAGGATCTGGGCGGCATTTTCCTTGGTGATCTTCTGCGTCGGCAGGGTGATGGTCTTTTCCACCTTCTCCCCGTTCAGGAACTTGATCGCCTGCCGCAGCCCTTCGGCGCCCGGCGTCACATAAGTGAACGTCGCCGTCAGCTCGCCATTGGCGACCAGCTGCACGCCTTCATTGGGCAGGCCGTCGATGCCGATGAACTTGATGTCCTTCTCACGTCCGACGTCCTTGGCGGCAAGATAGGCGCCATAGGCCATCGGATCATTGTGGCCGTAGACAAGATCGATTTTCTCGTTGTTACGCAACGCCGTCGCCATGATGTTGTAGGCCTGGTCCTGCTTCCAGTCGCCCGACTGCTGGTCGAGCAGGTATTTTATGCCTGGCTCCTTGTCGGTGAATTCATGGAAGCCATCATGGCGGTCGTGTGCCGGCTGGGTGCCCATGCCGCCCCAGATCTCGACGACGTTGCCGGCGGCCTTGCCCTTGCCGCCAAGCAGCTCGACGGCATATTCACCGGCAGCCCGGCCGATCAGCTTGTTGTCGCCGCCGACGAACTGCGTGTAGTCGTTGGTTTCGACGTTGCGGTCGAGCACGAAGACCGGGATCTTGGCATCGATCGCCTGCTGCACGACACCGGTCAGGCCGGCGGATTCTTTCGGTGATACCAAGAGCGCATCGACCTCCTGACGGATAAGGTTTTCGACATCGGCGACCTGCTTCTCGGTCTTGTCCTCGCCGTCGGTGATGATCAGCTCGACTTCCGGATGCTTGGCCGCTTCGGCCAGGATGTCCTTGTTGAACTGGGCGCGCCAGGGTTCGATGGTCGTCACCTGCGAGAAGCCGATCTTCCACTTCTTGTCCTGCGCATGGGCGCCGCCGGCAAGCATGGCGGTCGTGGTCAGGAGTGCCGCTGTCAGCCCGGCGAGCTTCAACAATTCACGTCGTTTCATTTCTTGTTTCCTCCAATATTCAGAGACGCGGTCTCTTGCGACGGCCGCTTTGCCGCGGCCGTTTCCTTGTGCGCTTGCCCACCGGGCAGTCGCAGATAGAAGAGAAGATCACCGGCACTGCGCTCCTGTACGAGCACGGTACCGATGATGATCATCCCCTTCAGCACCAGCTGAAGGTTCGAATTGATGTTGTGCAGCTGCAGGATGTTGGAGAGCAGCCCGAAGATCAGCACGCCGCAGAACGTCCCGGTGAGGCTGCCGCGTCCGCCCATCAGGCTGGTGCCGCCGATGACCACGGCGGCAATCGCGTCGAGCTCCAGCCCGGCGCCGGCGTCCGGCTTGCCTTGCCGGTACTGCGCGACATAGAGCACCGCCGCGATGCCGGCCAGCAGCCCTGACACGGCATAGGTGGCGATCTTCACGCGGCCTGCGGCGATGCCCGACAGCCGCGCCGCCTCCTCATTGCCGCCGATCGCATAGACATAGCGGCCGAACGGAGTGAAGCGCAGCACGGCGCCGTAGATCAGGATGGCGCCGAGGAAGAACAGGCCCGGCATCGGGATCACGCCGAATACCAGCGAGCGCAGCATTTCGAAATCGGCGGTGGCATTCGAGCCGGTGTAGACCGGCAGCACCGCATTGTTCTGGCCGGCCGTCAGCCGGGCGATGCCGAGCGCAGTGACCATCATCGCCAGCGTCACGATGAAGGGCTGCAGCCGCCCGGCGACGATGATGAAGCCGTTGAGCGCGCCGAACAGCAGGCCGACGCAAGGCGCCACCAGCAGCACGCCGAGCACGCCGAATTTTGAGCCCACCTGCGGCAGCAGGAACCACAGCACCAGACTGCACAGGATCACCCCGACAATGCCGGGTGTCACCAGCCCGCGAACGCTGTCCAACCTGATGTCGTGCGTGGCCTGCGCGCCGGCGCGGGATTTTTCGATGTTCAGCAGGATGAAACGAGTGACGAGAATGCCGAGGCAAAGGGCTGCCAGGGCAACTGTCGGCACCCCCAGCACCACCGCCGGCGTCACGCCGGGGACCGTCAGCAGCATGGCACAGACGACCGTGCAGATAGCCATCAGCGAGCCGACGGAAAGGTCGATACCGCCGGTGATGATCACCGCAGTCATGCCGGTGGCAATCAGCCCGGTGGTCGACACCTGGCGCAGCACATCGAGCAGGTTGCCGTAGGACAGGAAGATGTTGTTGCCCTTGGAGCTGATCGGCGAGCCGAGCACGCCGATCAGGAAGATGGCGATCAGGCCCCAATAGAGCTTCGTCCGGGACAGGATATGCAAAATGCTCATGCGGCAGGCCTCGTCATCGTCCGTCGCGGCGCCGCAAGCCGCATGATGGCCTCCTCGCTGGCTTGCGCGCGGGACAGGATTCCCGTCTGGCGGCCGTCGGCCATGACCAGGATACGGTCGGAAAGATGCAGCAGCTCCGGCAATTCCGAGCTGATGACGGCGATTGCCAGCCCGTCTCGCGCCAGCTTGAAGATGAGATCGTAGATTTCCCGCTTGGCACCGACATCGATGCCGCGCGTCGGCTCGTCGAGCAGCAGCACCCGCGGCCTCGTCGCCAGCCATTTACCGATGACGACCTTCTGCTGGTTGCCGCCGGACAGCGTGCCGGCCGGCTGCTCGACGGTCTCGCAGCGAATTCCGAGCGCCTTGACGGCGTCCCGTGCCAGCCCTTGCTCGCCGGCCAGCGAGCGCAGGCCGAACCGCGCCAGCGCGCCGACCAGCGGCAGTGCGACATTGTCGGTGATCGAGGCCTCGAGGTGCAGGCCTTGCGTCTTGCGGTCTTCGGTGACCAGGGCGATGCCGAGCCGGCGTGCGTCGCGCGGCGAACGGATTTCTACTGCCTCGCCATCGAGCCAGATCTCACCGCCGGCACGGCCGCCGCTGGACCCGAAGATGGTTTCCAGGATTTCGGTACGGCCCGAGCCCAGCAATCCGCCGATACCGAGAATTTCTCCGGCGGCAAGATCGAAGCTGACGCCGTCGAGCACGGTGCGCCAGCCATGGCGATTGGGCTTCGACAGCGACAGCTCGCTTACGGAAAGGACGGTGTTGCCACCGGGAATGCGGTGTTCCTGGGAGGAAGCAAGCAGGTTTCGCCCGACCATCGCCGAAATTATGGCGTCTTCGTCGAGCTTGTCCATCGCCTGCGTCAGGACGTGGCGTCCATCGCGAAACACGGTGACGCGGCTGGCCAGATGCATAACCTCGTCGATGCGGTGCGAAATGTAGACGATCGCCACGCCGCTGTCGGCGAGCTGGCGGATGATGCGGAACAGCCGCTGGCATTCGGCCGGCGAAAGCGCCGAGGTCGGCTCGTCCATGATCAGAATGCGCGCCGACATCGACAGCGCCTTGGCGATCTCGACCAGCTGCTGTTCGCCGACGCGCAAGGCACCGACGCGCGCATCCGGGTCGAGCTCGATGCCGAGCCTTTGCAAGAGCGTTCCGGCGGCGCGGCTGCTCGCCTTGCGGTCGACGATCAGTCCGGCGATCAGCTTCTCGCGGCCGAGAAAAATGTTGTCGGCGACGCTGAGTTCGGGGACGAGGTTCAGCTCCTGGTGGATGATGGCGATGCCGGCGCGCTCGGCTTCGCGGACGCCGGTAAAGCGCACCGGGTGGCCATCGATACTGACCGTTCCGTTATAATCCGTGTAGACGCCGGACAGGATCTTCATCAGCGTCGACTTGCCGGCGCCGTTCTCGCCCATCAGCGCATGGACCTCGCCGCGCCGCAGTTCGAAGCCGACATCGACAAGCGCGGCGATACCGCCGAAGGACTTGGAGATGTGCTCGGCGCTCAGTACGACAGCCGAGCCGTCCGCCATAACGCCTTGCGCAGGGATGGAATTGCCGTGCTGCATGACAAGGACGGCCTCCCTCCGTCGTCACCGAACACCTCAAACGCTAATCTAAACGTTTCGATCATGTCAAGGCAATATCTGGAGCCTGAGATTGTTCCATTTCAATTCTTGCGCAAAATCATAAGATTCCGTACGTATTGCTACCGTGGAGTGGTGAAACGTTTCGAAAATGACAGCGTCAGGACGAAAAAAGCAGCGCAAATTCACGGCTCCGACTATGCTTCATGTGGCCGAGGCCGCGCGTGTTTCCGTGGCCACCGTATCGGCGCTGATCAACGGCACCGCGACCGTCAGCCCCGAGCTCAGCCAGCGCATCGAACAGGCGATCCGCGACATCGGCTACAAGCGCAACGCCATTGCCCGCAGCCTGAAGATGGGCACCACACGCACCATCGGGCTCACCGTCCCACACATCACCAATCCGTTCTTTACCGACGTCGTTTCGGTCATCCAGCAGGCTTTCGACAGGGCCGGCTACGCCGTCATGCTGTGCTGCACCGACGAGCACCTGAACACGCAGGACGACCAGATCAGGCTGCTGCTCGACCGCATGGTCGACGGACTGATCGTCGCGCGTGTCGGTGACGGCGCGATCCTCAAACGGATTGTCGACGACGCCAATGTGCCGGTCGTGCTGCTCGACCGTGTTTGCCAGGGTGTCGACACCGATGCCGTCGTTCTCGACAATCAGCGCGCGGTGTTCGACGCCATCACTTACCTGATCGATCTCGGCCATCGGCGCATCGGCTACATCTCCGGCTCGTTCGATATCTCGCCGATGCATGACCGCATGGCGGGATACCGCGAGGCCCTCCAGGCCGCCGGCCTGCCGGCCGAGACCGAACTCGTCCGCTTCGGCAACTTCCACGAAGTCGATGGCTACAACGCAACCATGCAGCTGCTTTCGCTGCACGACCGGCCGAGCGCCATCTTTTCGGCCAACAACCCGATGGTGATCGGCACCATGAAGGCCATTCGCGATATCGGCCTGTCCTGTCCGGAGGATATTTCGGTCGCCTGCTTCGACGACTTTCCGTGGTCGGATGTGTTCCGGCCGCAATTGACCACGGTCGCACAGCCGGTGCAGGCGATTGGCGAACAGGCGGCCAATCTGCTGCTCGACCGGCTCGCCGGAAACAGGGATGCGCCGCCGCGCAAGCTGACGCTCAAGGGACGCCTGATGATCCGCAATTCATGCCGTCCGCTAGGTGCGACTGCGCAGAGCGTCAGCGCGTAGCGCTTGGGCTCTGTTCAGAAACTTTGCAATGCCGGACGGACAGCGCTCCCTCTGTCCTGCCGACCCCGGGCCTTCGCAGCCACTACGGGCGTTCGTCGTTCGAAAACCGAGCAATTGAAGGACGCGGCGCCGATCGAGCCAAGTGGCCAACAATCAGCCAGCCGACAGTCAGGAAAATCTTGGCAATCGAAGCATGTCGGATTAGGAATATGACGAGATGCGGCTGATCGTTCACACGGGCGCCGGCTTGAGTCATGCGCGTGAAATCGATCCTAATTGGGCTGGGACTTGCTGGGATGGTCGCATTCTCCGGCTGCACCACCGGCGGAGCATTACAGACCTTTCCCCAGGCCTATGGCGGCCTCACCGACGCCGGTTTCCGCATTCCGCCGGTTCCGATCTACAAGGTCGACCCAAAGTTCCGTCGGCAGACAGTGCCTTATGCAACTGACGAGGAGCCTGGCACCATCATTGTCGATACAGGAGCGAAGTTTCTCTACTACGTGCTGGGAGACGGTCAGGCACTGCGCTACGGCATCGGCGTCGGCAAGGCGGGCTTCGAGTGGCATGGCACTGCTCACGTTGCGAGGAAGCGCGAATGGCCGGATTGGAGCGCGCCGTCCGCGATGATCGTGCGCGAGCAGAAGCGAGGCCGCATCATACCGGCCCATATGGAGGGCGGACTCGTGAACCCGCTCGGTGCGCGGGCGCTTTATCTTTTCAACGAGAAGGGTGACACTGGATATCGCCTGCACGGTAGCCCCGAATGGTGGTCCATCGGCAAAGCCGTGTCTGCGGGCTGCATTCGCCTCATGAACCAGGACATCATCGATCTCTATGACCGCTCCACAATCGGCACCAAGGTGATCGTTATTTAGTGGACGCCGCGTTTCCCGCTAACGGACGAGCATGACGGATCGAAAACCTCCGCGTAAAACGCGCGAAATGTTCGCTATGTCTTCGCACACCTGTTCGCGATGTTCCCTGCCTAAGGCCGGCCTTGCCCGCAACAGTGGCAAGTGGCGAACCAACTCTCAGGCAGCTTCCGACAGCGATTTGTGAGCGTCGGCCAGGATCTCGAACGAGCGCACCCGCGCCGCATGGTCGAAAATCTGCGCTGTGACCATCAGCTCGTCGGCCCCTGTGCGGCGCACAAACGCCTCGATGCCTTGCCTGACCGTTTCCGGGGAGCCGACGGCGGCGCAGGAAAGCGCCTGGCCGAGCATGGTCTTGGCCATTGGATCGAGGTCGCGCTCATATCCTTCGACCGGCGGCGGCAATCGGCCGGGCCGGCCGGTGCGCAGATTGACGAAGGCCTGCTGCAGCGAGGTGAACAACAGCCGCGCCTCGGCATCGGAAGGAGCGGCGAAGACGTTGAGGCCGAGCATCACATAAGGCTTGTCGAGCTGCTCCGAAGGCTGGAAACGCGAGCGGTAGATCTCCAGAGCATGGTCGAGCTCGGCCGGCGCAAAATGCGAAGCGAAGGCGTAGGGCAGGCCGAGCATGGCGGCAAGCTGCGCGCCGTAGAGGCTGGAACCGAGAATCCAGATCGGCACCTTTTCGCCTTCGCCGGGCACCGCGCGGATGCGTTGGCCGTCTTCGGCCGGCTGCAAGTAACCCATCAGCTCGACGACGTCCTGCGGGAAATTGTCGGCGCCAGCGTCGAGGTTACGGCGCAGCGCCCGTGCCGTGGCCATGTCGGTGCCGGGCGCCCGGCCGAGGCCGAGATCGATGCGGCCAGGATGCAGAGCGTTAAGCGTACCGAACTGCTCGGCGATGACCAGCGGCGAATGATTGGGCAGCATGATGCCGCCGGCGCCGACGCGTATCGTATTGGTGCCGCCGGCCACATGGGCAATGACCACCGAGGTGGCGGCGCTGGCGATGCCCGGCATATTGTGGTGCTCTGCCAGCCAATAGCGCCGGTAACCCAGCCGCTCGGCATGACGGGCGAGATCGAGCGAATTGGCGAGTGACTGTGAAGCGTTGCTGCCTTCGACGATCGGCGACAGGTCGAGAACGGAAAGAACGGTCATCGGCGCGGGTTTCCTGTGGGCCGAAGGGATGTAGGAAGCCGTTGCCGAGGCGGCAAATTCAAAATGTTGATGGAGCGCTGAGGGCACAACGGACGTGCGACCGATGCAAGGTCGTGATCTGCCCCATCGGGGGGACGCTTTTGACCCTTTAAGCCGCTACTTTTTCACCTCGGGAATCTCTTCGTCCTCGATCGCTGCCGTATGCTGCGCCGCCAGGAAATTGCCGACATGACTGAGGCCGTCGAAATGATCGCAGAACACCTTGATGACGACCAGCAGCGGCACCGCCAGCAGCGCGCCGACAAAACCCCACAGCCACGACCAGAAGGCGATGGCGATGAGGATCGCCACTGCGTTGATTTCGAGACGGCGGCCGACCACCGTCGGCGTCACGAACTGGCCTTCGACGACATCGCACATAAGGACGAAGGCCGGCGCCAGCAGCGCATAGGAAATCGTGTCGAAGCTTATCAGCGCGATGATCGTAACCAGCGTGATGGTGGTCAGCGCCCCGATATAGGGCAGGAAATTGAGCAGAGCCGCTGCCGCGCCCCAGACCTGCGCGTTGGGCACGCCGAGCGCCCACAGGCCGAGCCCGATGACCACGCCGAGACATGTATTGATGACCGTGACAGTAAGCAGATAATGCGAGATTTCACGTTCTACGTCGTAGACGACGCGCAGCGCCCGCTTCTTTTCGCTGAGACTGGGGAAGGACTGGACGATCTTTTCATAGAACATCGTGCCCGAGGCGAGCAGGAACAGCGACAGGACGAAGACGATGGTAACGCTGGCGCCGGCCGACAGCACATTGCCGGCGGCCTGCGAGAGAATACCGGATGGCGCCGTCGCCACCCTCTGAACGCCCGGCTCCTGGGATGTCTGTGTCAGGCCCTCGATCTGGCGCGAAATCTCCACGATCCGTTCGAACGGACGGCGCAGTTGTGCCAGACGTTCGGTAAGCTGCTGGCCGATCGTCGAGGTGTTGTTGATGAGGTCGATGACCGGGCCGCTGAGCAGAAATCCCGCGACGGCGACGAGGCAGAACGAAAGCAGCACCAACAGTGTCGCTGAAATGACATCGGGCATGCCATGCTTGCGCAGGAAGCGAACGATCGGCGTCAGCGTCAGCGCCAGCAGGAAAGCCAGAATGACCGGCATGAAGAAGGCGCGGGCGAAGTAAAGCGCGTAGATCGCCATGAGAATGAAGATGCCGACGAGCAGCGAACGCATCAGATGCGCATCCGCCCGCGCCTCGACGCGCGGATCCAGGCTTTCGGCAGCGCTTGCGCCCGAAGCGTCGGGTTCGGCTTTCATTCTGACCCTCGGCGGCACACCGCGATTGGTGCAGACCGTTGGCGAAAACGCCTCTGTCGCTTCAAGGTTCCGTTAGCCGGCGTCACCGGCAAGGCCGCCTCGCGGCCTTGGCAATGAATCAGGTGACTGGGAATCAGGCAACCGGCGCCGCCACGGCGGGAACGGCCTTAGCAGTTTCCCGGCGCACGATCGGCGCCACTTTGGTGCCGTAGAGTTCGATGGCCTTCATCACCTTGGCGTGCGGCATGGTGCCGATCGCCATTTGCAGCAGGAAGCGGTCGTTGCCGAATATCCTGTGCTGGGCAATGATCTTCTCGGCCACCTGTTCTGGATTGCCGACGAACAGCGCGCCGTTTGGGCCGCGCGATTGGTTGAAATGCGCCCGCGATGTCGGCCCCCAGCCGCGCTCGCGGCCGATGCGGTTCATCACCTCGGCCTGCGGCCCGTAAAAATCGTCGGCTGCCTGGTCCGTGGTGTCGGCAATGAAGCCGTGCACGTTGAGACTGGTGGCAAGGCTTGCCGGATCGTTGCCGGCGCGCCTGGCTGCATCCCTGTAGATGTCGAACAGCGGTGCGAACCGCGCCGGCTCGCCACCGATGATCGCCAGTGCCAGCGGCAACCCGAGCACGCCCGCGCGGGCGACGGATTGCGGTGTTCCACCGACGGCGATCCAGATCGGCAATTTGTCCTGCAAGGGCCGCGGATAGACGCCGCGGTCGTTGATCGGCGCGCGCAGACTGCCCGACCAGGTCACCTTGACATGATCGCGGATGGCGAGCAGCAGGTCGAGCTTCTCGGCGAAGAGCTCGTCATAATCTTCGAGATTGTAGCCGAACAGCGGAAAGGACTCGATGAACGAGCCGCGCCCGGCCATGATCTCGGCACGGCCGCCGGACAGAAGATCGAGGGTGGCAAACTGCTGGAAGACGCGCACCGGATCGTCGGACGACAGCACGGTGACAGCGCTGGTCAGCCTTATGCGCTTGGTCCGTTCGGCCGCCGCCGCCAGCGCCACCACCGGAGCCGAGGCAGCATAGTCGGGACGGTGGTGCTCGCCGAGACCAAAGACGTCCAGCCCGACCTGGTCGGCGAGCTCGATCTCCTCGATCAGGTTGCGCAACCGCTCATGCGCACCGATCGCACCGGGACCTGGTTCCGGGCTGACGTCGGCGAAGGTGTAGAGACCGAGTTCCATAGTGTGTCATCTCAGCGTTTTGTCTTGGCGCTACACGTAGCGATCAGTCCGCCGCCCCGCCAGATGCCTGGATGGTGAACAGTGCGGGTGCCTTTCAGCCGAATTCAATCGAAATGGCGTCTCCCGGCTGCAACAGATCAGAATTTCATGGCTGGCATACCGTTTTGGCGCTTGAACTCTCGGTTTTCGCGCGTATGTAAGCCTCGCAAATTGACTTCAGGGAAGTGGACTTGGCTATCTATAGGGAAAAAGACGTTTTCGAGCGGCGCAATGCCGCAAACGAGGCAAAGAAGGCGCTTCTGGAGCGCTTCAAGGCAAAGCCGGCGCCAGATGATCCAGCGGTGCTGGCACGACAGGCCGAGCGCAAGGCGATCCTCGAGGCCCGCGCGATACGCGAGGCCGAAAAGGCCAGGCTGAAGCAGGAAAAGCTGGCGCGCGAAGCGGCCGAAAAGGCCGAGCGCGAGGCAGCCGCCGAAGCGGCACGCATCGCCGCGGAAGAAGCCGCACAGGCCGAAGCGAAGATCCGGGAAGCTGAAGAGAACGAGCGCATCGCCCGTTTTCTTGCCGACGAGGCGGAACGCAAGGCCAAGCGTGATGCGCGCTATGCGGCGCGCAAGCAGCGCACCGGCAGGACGCCGCCCGGCTTCTCCGCGCGATAGCGCTTTCCGGCGCTGATCAGCCGAATTCAAGAATCAGGGCCGCCTTGCAGCGGCCCCGCACGCGTTCGTCCGTCAGAATCGGCTAAGCCGCGAGCTTCAGTCCCATGATGCCGCAGACGATTAGCGCGATGCAGGCCAGCCTGATCGCCGTCGCTGGCTCGCCGAGCAGCCATATCCCCAACAGCGCCGTGCCGACGGTGCCGATGCCGGTCCACACCGCGTAAGCGGTGCCGACCGGCAACGCCTTCAGCGCCAGGCCGAGCAAGGTCAGGCTGACGATCATCGAGGCTACCGTCAGGACGCTCGGCAGCGGCTTCGAGAATCCGTCGGTGTATTTGAGGCCGATCGCCCAGCCGATCTCGAACAGTCCGGCGAACAACAGGAAGATCCACGACATTGGAACGCTCCGTTTCGATGGCTTCCGGCCGATTTCTTGAAAAGCGCAAAAATTGCCTTCGCCGCATCCATAGGGGATGCGCGTGAGCTTAGTGAACAATCATACCGGCCGCGTTTGCGGCCGGTCGAGATAAGCCGAAACGGTAGCTGCGGCCCTACTTGTCCTTCAGCTTCATCGCCTTCACCGGCGGTGCCTTCAGGGCCGGCGCCGGAGCCGGTTTCTTCGCGTCCTTCTTCGGCTTGCGGGCCTCCTTGCCTGCCTTCATCGCACCCTTAGCCATGATTCGTTCCTCCAGTTGATGTCTGGCGAAGTGAAACAAGAGAAAACGCTCGACTGCAAGAGGCCGCTGCCGTGCAGTCGCCCTGGCCGATGGCTGTCAACTGGTTTCTAATTCCCTCGTAAACCGCAGCGGTCCGTGCCATGGTCTTCTTCGCACTGCAGCATCAGCCCTTGCGTTTCGCCGGCTGATGATCAAGCAGGCCGGTCAGGACGACAATGCGGATCCACATCGGTTGCCAGATGAGCTTCGACTTCCCGCAGGAAACACCGCTGATCGCGATGCTAAACGTCCATTATTCGCGCGCATCCGATCTTGAGCGGCCGGACTTCCTGACGTCGAACCCGCCGGTGCCGATCGAAAGCTACCGCGACAGTTTCGGCAATTGGTGCAACCGTTTCGTTGCGCCGGCCGGGCGCTTTGCGTTCGGCACGGACGCGGTGATCCGCGACCCCGGCTCCTTCGAGACGCGCGAGCTGACGGCGTGGCAGCACGAGGTGCGCGATCTGCCGTCGGAGACGCTGCTGTTCCTGCTGCCCAGCCGTTATTGCGAGAGCGACGTGCTGTCGAATGAAGCGTGGCGGCTGTTCGGCAGCACCCCGCACGGCATTCCGCGCGTCCAGGCGGTCTGCGACTTCGTCCATAACCACATCGCCTTCAACTATTTCAATGCACGGCCGACGCGCACCGCCGCCGAGGCCTATCGCGAGCAGAGTGGTGTATGCCGCGACTTTGCTCACCTCGCTGTTGCCTTCTGCCGCGCCCTGAACATTCCGACCCGCTACTGCACCGGCTATATCAGTGATATCGGCCTGCCAAAGCCGTGGTCGGACATGGATTTCGCCGCCTGGATGGAGGTCTATCTCGGCGGCCGCTGGCACGCGTTCGACCCGCGCAATAACGCGCCGCGCATCGGCCGCATCCTGATTGCCTCCGGACGCGATGCCGCCGATGTGCCGCTGACCACATTTTCGGGCCGGGCGCGCTGGCTGGCTTCAAGGTCTGGACGGACGAGGTCGTCGAATAGCCCCGCGCCGCCCTTTTGAACAACTGACCTTGTGAACAACTGGGCCCTTCGGGCGTTGTGGGGACTGTGGAGCGTGGGCGGGCGCTCCGCCAATCTCGGTGCATCAACCAAGGCAGCACACCATGGCGGCGCATGGCGGGTCGAAAAAAGTGATCTATGCGGCGCTCGCCGGAAATCTTGCGATCGCACTGACCAAATTTGCCGCTGCCTTGTTCACGGGCAGCTCGGCAATGCTCTCGGAAGGCGTCCACTCGCTCGTCGATACCGGCAATGGCAGCCTGCTGCTTTACGGCATGCACCGTGCCGCCCGGCCGGCCGACCGCACGCATCCGCTCGGCCATGGCCGCGAGCTGTACTTCTGGAGCTTCATCGTCGCGCTCCTCGTGTTTGCACTGGGTGCCGGCATATCGTTCTACGAAGGCGTGATGCACATCATGGCGCCGGAGCCGATCGCCAACGCCAAGGTGAACTACGCTGTCCTCGGCCTTTCCTTCCTCTTCGAAGGCACCTCTTGGCTGGTGGCGCTGAAGGAATTCCGCCACCAAAAAGGCAGCCACGGCTGGCTTGAGGCGGTGCAGCTCAGCAAGGATCCGAGTGTCTACACCGTACTCTTCGAGGACAGCGCGGCACTTCTCGGCCTCGTTGTCGCCTTCGCCGGCATATTGGCGGCGGAATTGCTGGACATGCCGAAGCTCGACGGCGCCGCGTCGATCGGCATCGCGCTCATCCTGGGCGCGACCGCGATCTTCCTGGCGCGCGAAAGCAAGAGCCTGCTGCTCGGCGAGCCGGCCTCGCCCGAGGTGCAAACAGAGGTGCTGGCCATCATCCAGCAGGACCCGGCGGTGCAACGGGCAAATGGCGTGCTGACGCTGCATATGGGTCCGCAGGAGATCGTCGCCGCTTTGAGCATCGAGTTCGAGGATCATTTGTCGGCGCCCGAGATAGAGACCTGTGTCGAGCGCCTCGAGACGCGGCTGAAGGCGGAGATGCCGGAGGTGACGCGGCTGTTCGTCAAGCCGCAGACCACCGGCACCTGGGAACGCCGGAGCAAGGCCTTGGCGGCGTCCGGAGGGGAACCGGCCTGAGGAAAATGGCTGCGCCATCGGGCAGTCCCGGTTATGATTGCGGGCAAAAGCTCCAGGAGGAACGAAGATGAAAATCGACGGCGCGTGTCATTGTGGCGCTATCACTTACGAGGCCGAAGTCGATCCGGAAAAGACCACCATTTGTCACTGCATCGATTGTCAGAAGCTAACCGGAACGGCCTTTCGCGTCACCGTGCCGGCGTCCGAGGACAATTACAGGATCACCAAGGGCACGCCGAAGATCTACATCAAGACCGGTTCGAGCGGCGCCAAGCGTGCCCAGGCATTTTGCGGTGAGTGCGGCTCGCATCTCTACGCCACGTCGGCGGGCGAGGGACCGAAGGTTTACGGTATCAGGGTCGGCACGGCACGGCAGCGCGAGCAACTGGTGCCGAGAAAGCAGATCTGGCACCGCTCGGCGCTGCATTGGCTGCCGGAATTCGAAGGCACAACCATCATCGAGGAGCAGTAGCGCCAGACCGGGGCGAAGCCTCCGGTTCCGGCGCAGGCCTCAATCGTCGCCTTCGACGACCCTTAGCCTCAACTGCCCGGTTTTCGAATCGGCGACGCGCGGGCTGCTTTCCGCTTTTGCTCCGCTGCCATTCGAACCAGCGGTGTCCTCCGCCGGCTGCACGCCAAACTCCAGCGCCTCGATCTTTTGTCCGCGCCTGGTCACCTTCGATGTCGAGACCAGAATGTCGTCGATATCCTTGGCCGATTGGCCGAAATGCGTCTGCAATTTGCGCACCCGCTCGTCTAGCCGGGAGACGTCTTCCATCAGCCGGATAACCTCGCCCTGGATCAGGTGTGCCTGCTCGCGCATGCGGGCATCCTTGAGGATCGCCTGGATGACCTGGATCGACAGCATCAAAAGCGATGGCGAGACGATGACGATCCGTGAGCGATGCGCCTTCTGGACAACGGCCTCGAAATTCTCGTGGATTTCGGCGAACACCGATTCCGAAGGCACGAACATGAAGGCGGTGTCCTGCGTCTCGCCCTGGATCAGGTATTTTTCGGAAATATCGCGGACATGCACCTCGATGTCGCGGCGGAAAGCCTGTGCGGCGGTCTTCTGCAGTTCGGCGCCTTCGGCGGCCCGGATGGCATTCCAGGCCTCGAGCGGAAACTTTGCATCGATGGCAAGCGACGGTGCGCCGTTCGGCATCTTCACCAGGCAATCGGGCCGGCTGCCATTCGACAAGGTCGCCTGGAATTCATAGGCGCCGTGCGGCAATCCGTCGGCGACGATGGCTTCCATACGCGACTGGCCGAAGGCGCCGCGCGTCTGCTTGTTGGAAAGGATCGCCTGCAATTGCACGACCTGGCCGGCCAGCGACTGGATGTTGCCTTGCGCGATATCGATGACCGCCAGCCGTTCCTGCAGCTTGGCGAGGCTCTCATGCGTCGATCTCGTCTGCTCGGTCATGGTCTGGCCCAGGCGGCCGGTCATGGCATCGAGGCGCTGGCCGATCGACTGTGTCAGTTCCGCCTGGCGCGCCCCGAACACTTCGGCGATGGCGCCCATGCGGCCCTGCATTTCCGCTTGGGATTGCAGAATGCCGGCCATCCGCGCCTCGGCGTCGCGGGCATGGTCGGCGGCTTCCGCGGCCGCTACCGCACGCGCCTTGGCCGATCGCCACAGCGCAATGACCAACGCCACGAACAGACCGAGGAACAGCATTGCACCGAAACCCAGGACATGGCCGAGGGTGAGTGTGGTGGCGCCGAGGCGGGCGACAGGTTCGGACAGGATGGTGGCCAGTTCGTTCATGCCGACAGCATAGATGATTCGGAACGTCGGCACAGATCAAAACGTGAACGGCCCGGAGGCGCCCCGGTTGACGCTTTTCCTGCGACGTCTTAGGTGAGACGCCATGTCGATCAAGCCGCTTATCATCCTCCCCGATCCCGTCCTGCGCCAGGTTTCAAAACCGGTCGAGCGTGTCGATGGCGATTTGCGCAAACTGGCCGGCGACATGCTGGACACCATGTACGACGCGCCCGGCATCGGCCTCGCAGCGATCCAGGTCGGCGAACCCTTGCGCATGCTGGTGATCGACCTGGCCAAAGAGGACGAGACGCCGGCACCGCACGTCTTCATCAATCCCGAAATCCTTGAAAGCTCCGACCAGCGTTCGGTCTACGAGGAAGGCTGTCTGTCGATCCCGGACTACTATGCCGAGGTCGAGCGCCCCGCGGCGGTGCGGGTGAAATATCTCGATCGCGACGGCAAGCTGCAGGAGATCGAGGCCGAGGGCCTGATGGCGACCTGCCTGCAGCATGAAATCGACCACCTCAACGGCGTGCTGTTCATCGATTACATCTCCAAGCTGAAGCGCGACATGGTGGTCAAGAAATTCAAGAAGCTCGCCAGGGACAAGGCGCCGGGCAAGATGGTGGGGTAGGCGTCGACGAATGCCCCTGCGTGTCATCTTCATGGGTACGCCCGAATTCTCCGTGCCGACGCTGCGGGCGATTGCCGGGGCCGGGCACGAGTTGGCAGCCGTCTACACGCAGCCGCCGCGCGCCGGCGGCCGGCGCGGGCTCGAACTGACGCCGTCGCCGGTGCAGCGCGAGGCGGAGCGGCTTGGCATCGAGGTGCGGTCGCCGGTGTCGCTGAAGGGCGAGGCGGAGCAGGAGGCGTTCCGCGCCTTGGGTGCCGACGTCGCCGTGGTCGTCGCCTACGGGCTGCTTCTGCCCAAACCCATTCTCGAGGCGCCGCGGCTCGGTTGCCTCAACGGTCACGCATCGCTATTGCCGCGCTGGCGCGGCGCTGCCCCTATCCAGCGCGCCATCATGGCCGGCGATACCGAAACGGGCATTATGGTGATGCGGATGGAGGAAGGCCTCGACACCGGCCCGGTGGCAATGGTTGAAAAATGTCCCATTGGTCCCGACATGACGGCCGGCGATCTGCACGACCGGCTGATGGTCCTCGGTGCTGCGCTGATGGTGCAAGCGCTCGAACGGCTGGAGCGGAATACGCTGACATTTACCACACAGGCGGAGGTGGGGGTGACCTACGCCAAGAAAATCGATAAATCGGAGACTCGCATAGACTGGCTGCGACCTGCCGGCGACGTGCACAACCAGATTCGCGGCCTGTCGCCCTTTCCCGGTGCATGGTGCGAGGCCGAAATCGGCGGCCGCGTGGAACGGCTGAAACTGCTTCGCTCGACGCTCTCGCAAGGCGCCGGCGAACCGGGAGGAATTCTCGATGACCGACTGACGGTCGCCTGCGGGTCAGGCGCGATCAGGCTGGTCGAAGTTCAACGTGCGGGCGGAAGGCCCATTGCCGCGCAGGAGTTTCTGCGCGGGGCCAAGCTCGAAAAAGGAATGAAATTGTCATGAGCATGATGTCCATACGCGCGGCGACGCCGCGGGACCGCGAGGCGATCCGCCTTGTCGAAGAACACGCATTCGGCCAGCAGACGGAGGCCGGACTGGTCGACGCGCTGGTCACCGGCGGTGATGCCGTCGTCGAACTGGTGGCGGACGAAGACGGGCAAGTGGTCGGCCATATCCTGTTTTCACGGCTTTTCGTGCAGAATGGCGGCAAGAGCTTCCCGGCGGTGGCTTTGGCTCCTTTGGCGGTCGAGCCGTCGTTCCACGGCACCGGCATCGGCGGTGCCCTGGTACGCGAGGCTCATATCCGCCTGAAGGCTGCTGGCGAGACGCTCGCCGTGGTGCTCGGCGATCCGGCTTACTATGGCCGTTTCGGCTACAGCCGTGCCCGTGCCGCGAAATTCGACAGCGACTATCAGGGCGAAGCCCTGCAGGCGCTTGCCTGGGGCGAGGCGCCGGAGACCGGCAGGCTGGTCTACGCCTCGGCCTTCGGCTCAGCCCTCGCCGCCTGATTTCGCCTCGATCCGGGAATGCCGCGTTTTCGCCTCGACATCGAATATGACGGCAGTCTCTTCGCCGGCTGGCAGCGCCAGGCCAACCAGCCATCGGTGCAGCAGGCGATCGAGCAGGCGATCGAGAAGTTCTGTGGTCAGCAGGTTTCGCTGCGCGCCGCCGGCCGCACCGATGCCGGCGTCCATGCGACCGCTCAGGTGGCGCATGTCGATCTGATCAAGGCATGGCCCGGCGACAAGGTGCGCGACGCCGTCAACGCGCATCTGCAAGCGGCCAAGGTGCGCATCGCCATCCTGAAGGCCGCCGTCGTGCCGGATGGCTTCGATGCGCGTTTCTCGGCGATCGGCCGCCATTACCTCTACCGCATCGTCAATCGCCGCGCGCCGGCGGCGCTCGACAAGGGCAAGATCTGGTGGGTACCGAAGCAGCTCGATGCCGGTGCCATGCACGAGGCGGCAAAGGTGCTGCTTGGCCGGCATGATTTCACCACCTTCCGCTCGACCCAGTGCCAAGCCACCAGCCCCGTCCGCACGCTCGACCGGCTGGATGTCAGCCGGGCGGGCGATTTCATTGAGGTCCGCGCTTCGGCGCGGTCATTCCTGCACAACCAGGTGCGCTCGATGGTCGGCTCGCTCAAACGTGTCGGCGAAGGCGGCTGGACTGTTGCCGACCTCAAGGCGGCGCTTGAGGCGCGCGACCGTGCGGCCTGCGGTCAGGTGGCGCCGCCCGACGGGCTGTTTCTCGTCGGCGTCGATTATCCGACGCCTGGCTGATCCGGAACGCTGATCCCGAGCAGCGCCTGCAGGCCGAACAGGACGATCAGCGACGCCACGAACATGCCGGCAAAAACGGCGCTGCCGGTGGCCGCACCCCTGCCGATCGCAACGTTGGTCATCCGCCAAGTCAATACCATCGACAGCGCGAACAACAGCAGCGACACGAGTCCGGAGACTTCGTTGGCCGACGTCAGGAAAAGCCGGATCAACGCCGATGGCAGCATCATCCAGGCGATGATCGCCGAGGCCCAATTGCTGGCCACGACATAATGGACGAAACGGCCGCCGACGCCGACCCGCGGCGCCACCAGGGCGAGGCCTATGAGCGGCAGCACCCAGGCGCCGATATCGACGGTGGCCAGGCGGATCAACATGCTGAAACGGCCGACGAATGCGTTGGGATCGCCGATCTCGTTGGCAATACCGACCCAGCCGACGATCAGTGCCGGCGCCGCGACAACGATGGCAAAAAAGGAGTTCCAGAAACCGTCCGCCGAAAGGTCGAGCAGGCGAAATCCGTCGGCCTTGCCGAGCATCAGCCGCCAGGCACCGGCAAGCGAAGCGTAGGTTTCATCCGCTGAAAGCATCACTAGGATATGTCCTGCGCAAACCAGTCTTCAACGAAGCGCAGATAAATCTGCGTCAGCGTCTCGAGGTCGGCAATCGCCACGCGTTCGTCGACCATGTGCATGGTCTTGCCGACCAGTCCGAATTCGACCACCGGACAATAATCCTTGATGAAGCGGGCATCGGAGGTGCCGCCAGAGGTGGAGAGCGCCGGCTTTCTGCCGGTCACCGCCTTGATCGAGCCGCCAAGCGTCTCGATCAACCTGTCGTCGCGTGTCAGGAAAACATGGCTCGGCCCGTCGCGCCAGACGATCTCGTAGTCGACCGGCGTCTTCTTGCCGGCGCGGTATTTCTTGCGTTTCGCCGCCCGGTCGAGGCGGTTGTGGATCTCGGCCTGGATCGTCTCGGCAGTCCATGTGTCGTTGAAGCGAATATTAAAAGTAGCCGCTGCCTTCGCCGGGATGACGTTGGTGGCAGGGTTGCCAACATCGATGGAGGTGACCTCAAGATTGGTCGGCTGGAAATCCCTTGTTCCGTTGTCGAAGACGGGGTCAAGCAAGGCGTCGACCAGCGTCACCAGGCCGCGCACGGGATTGTCGGCTAGCTGCGGATAGGCGGCGTGTCCCTGGCGGCCGTTGACGACGACCGTACCGGAGAGCGAGCCGCGCCGGCCGATCTTGATCATATCGCCGAGCGCGTCGGGATTGGTCGGCTCGCCGACGATCGCAGCATGCCATTTCTCACCCTTGGCGGCCGCCCATTCGAGCAGCTTCGTCGTGCCGTTGATCGCCGGCCCTTCCTCATCACCGGTGATCAGCAGCGAGACCGACCCGTTCGGGCCGCCCTTCTGCGCGATATGTCGCGCTACCGCCGCGACGAAACAAGCAATGCCGCCCTTCATGTCGACGGCGCCGCGGCCGAACATCTCGCCATTGGCGATCTCGGCGCCAAAGGGTGGGTGCGTCCAGGCTGTTTCATCGCCCACCGGCACCACATCGGCATGGCCGGCAAACATCAGATGCGGGCCGTTGCCGGAACGCCGCGCGTAAAGGTTCTCTATGTCAGGTGTGCCGGATTCGGAAAACACCGGGCGCTCGACGGCAAAGCCGAGCGGCTTCAACATTTCTTCCAGCGCGCTCAGCGCACCGCCTTCGGCGGGCGTCACGGAAGCGCAGCGGATGAGAGCAGCCAGATTTCTGGTCGGATTGGTAGGCAGCGTCATGGGCAAAAGCGATAGTCGAAAGCGCAAGGCCTGTCACGGCCAGACATAAGGGCCAGCCATGCCGCCGACATTATGGTTTTCATGCCGTATAGTTGCGGCAAGGCCTCTCGACCAGGACAGGGCCATCGCATGATCACGCATGGCAGGACGATCGTAATCGCCGGTGCCGGCAGTATCGGATGCTACGCCGGCGGCTGCCTGATACTTGCCGGGCGAAGGGTGGTTCTGCTGGCGCGGCCGCGCATCGAGAAGGTGCTGCAAAAAGGTGGATTGCACATCACCGACCGTGATGGCCGCGACCGATCCGTCAAGCCGGAGGCATTGTCGGTCACCGCCGATCCGGCCGCGGCATTCCCCGGTGCCGATGTCATCCTGCTAACGGTCAAGAGCGGCGCGACGCAGGACATGGCCGGGCTTATTGCGGCCCATGCCCGACCGGATGCGGTGATACTCAGTCTGCAGAACGGCGTCGACAATGCCGATAAGTTGCGAGCCCATCTCGCCGCCCGGCGGGTGCTCGCGGGCATGGTGCCGTTCAACGTGGTCCAATCGGCGGAGGGCGAATTGCCGCTTCGCCTGCACCGCGCCAGCGGCGGCAAGGTGATGATCGAACAGGGTCCGACAGGCCTTGACGAACTGCTTGACGTCGAGGGCTTTGCCGTCGCCACGCATGGTGACATCGAAGCGGTGCTATGGGGCAAGCTGCTGCTCAACCTCAACAACGCGCTGGTGGCGCTTTCCGGCCTGCCGCTGGCGGCAGAGCTTGCCGATCGCCGCTGGCGGCTGATCCTGGCCGGCCAGATCGACGAAGCATTGGCGGCAATGATGGCGACAGGCATCGAACCCGCTCGCATCGCCGGCCTGCGTCCCGCGCTGCTGCCGAAAGTGCTTCGCCTGCCCGACTGGCTGTTCAAGTTCTTGGCGCGGCGGATGCTTGCCATCGATCCGGCCGCGCGTTCGTCGATGTGGGATGACCTTCAGCGCCGCCGGCCGACGGAGATCGGCGAACTGCAAGGCGCGGTCCTGCGTTTGGCCGAAAAGGCCGGCACGCCGGCGCCGTTGCTGAAGCATGTCACGGCACTGGTGCGCGCGGCCGAGCAGAAGAGGCGCGGATCGCCCTGCCTGTCGCCGGAAGCTGTCGCTGCGACCGTCAGATCGTAGCCCGCACAGGCGCCCAGTAACGGCCCTTGCCGGTGCGCTTGGCTTCGTAGAGCGCATGGTCGGAACAGGTGAGCAGGATTTCCGGATCGCCTCCGTCGGCGGGTGCGCATGCGCTGCCGACGCTCAAGCCGACATGGATGGCGGAGCCGACCCCGAGGTCGAAGGGCACCGAGACCTTTTCGATGGCCCGCTTTGCCAGGTAGGTGGCCTCGATCTCCGAGGTTGCGGGCAAAAGGATGACAAATTCATCGCCGCCAATGCGGAAGACCACGTCCCCCGGACGGAAGCCGCGCTTCAATCGTTCGGCCACCTTGCGCAGCAGCACGTCGCCGACGGCGTGGCCAAAACGGTCGTTGACCTGCTTGAAACCGTCGAGATCCATGCTGAGCACTGCAAACGGCTTGCCGCCATTGGCGGCCGGCGTCGCAAGGTCGCGGCACATGTCGCGCAATTTCTCCTGCAGGAAGATGCGGTTTGGCAGGCCGGTCAGCGCGTCCTTGATGGCCAGGTCGCGATTGTCCAGTTCGGCGCGGATCATGCGGGCATTGATTGCGTGGTTCTGAAGCAGCACGATGATGACGCCGGCCACATAGAACGGCGTTTGAATTCCGACGATCGGCATTCCGGGCGCCGCAGAAAACAATGCACCGACCACGTAAGGCAGGCTTACGGCCAACATGACGAACATGGCGAAGCGCGGGGTCGCCGCATTGCGTGACGACACCACGCCGACGACGCCTGCGACATTCAAGGCGGCAAGTACGGAAAGCGCCATATTCCCGCTGGCAACACAGCCATAGCAGCCGAGGCCGAAAACGACCGACCAGACGCCGCTGGCTGCCATCAGGCCCGCCAGCGGCCCTTTCGAGCCGCGCCTGCGGGCCTGCTCGCATTCCCGCATCAGCAGCACGCGGACGGTGAAAAGCATCAGGTCGGCGGCAATCCAGGCGTAGGGCCACCAATCCCCGGTGGCAAGAGCGGCGCTGACTGCAACCAACAGAACGCTGATGGTGCCGAACAGGACTGCGAATTTGCGGTCGAAGGTGGTGTCGAGAAGCCGGGCGCGGACAGCTTCCGGTTCCAATTTCATCGGCGAAGAGAACCAGGCAAATAGGCGAGCGGCGGCGCTCCACGTTTTGCGCGGCTCCTTGGTGATCAGGGATAGGTCGCTTGCCAGTCGAGCGCTCCGTGCCGGTCGACACAGTCTTCGCCGGCATGCTGGGCCAGGGTGATTAACATTCGCTTAGAGCATCCGGCGCAAAACCGGGCTTTCGGAACTCCCCGCTCCGCCGCTCTGGAGCAATTCCAGGAAAAGTGTGAAGCGGTTTTCCGTCCGGAATTGCGTCAAAACAAAAAGATAGAGCGGTTCGGCGTTTCTGCGAAACGATGAACCGTTCTAGCGGATCTGTCGCCGGGTCGCCGGCTTTAGCTTGCCGGCCCCGGTCGTCTGCGGACTGCAGGCCGGCGCGGCGGGCCCGGCTCGGGATCGGTCTTCGCCGCACGTGCCGGCTGCCCATGAGGGGTTTCGATCAGCGTGATCTTCTGCCAGATCTTTCGCGAGAGGTTCGAAGCCAGGTTCTCGATGTCATTGACGCCGTCGATGACCACGGCGTCATTCACCGATTGCGCGAACAGCGCGGCGATCTTGCCGGTGATCGACAGCATTTCGGAGCAGTAGTCGAGATAGCGGGCAAGGTCGGCGGCGTTGGTGATGCGGGCTGGCGAATGCGCAGTCGGCTTGAAACTGGCTGAAAGCGTTGCCGGATCCTTGGTCAGCTGGTGCATGTCGATGACGTGGATCAGCGACCGCAGCCCGTGGAGCTGGCGAAACACCCGCTTGCGCTTGATCCGCTCCTCGGAGCGAATCAGGGCCAGGAAGCCCAGCACCGCGAGGATGATCATGTTGAGGGAGGCTTCGATGCCTTGCACCGACTGGAAGGCATCGTGGTTTCCCGAGATGCGGCCGAGCGGCAGGATTGTGCCGACGAACAGGAACATCAGCGCTCCGACGACGAAGGCGGCGATGATGAGGCCGCGCAGCCACCAGATCGGCGCCTCCAGCGCCTTGGCTGCCTTTGCCAGATCGCGCGACAGCGACACGAGCTCGGCGGCGACGCCGCGCAAGCCTGCATCGGGAAAGCGCTCGGCGACGCGCCCTTCCAGCCGTTCGGCGGTTTCGAGGATCAGTTTCGGATCAAGCGAGCGGTAGCGCATGACGAAATGTCCGATCGGTGCTCAGGGTTCGGCCGGGGCGTTGGTGCGCTTGCCGTAGCGGTTGGGTCCCGGCCGCCCGGGAAACAGGCAAAGCGCGAGGAAAGCGATAATCGAGACAACCGGCACGAACAGCACCAGCGCCGCAACACCCGGCTTGTCGAGGTCATGCAACCGCTTCACCGCCAGCACCACGTTCGACCAAAGCGAGGCAATGAAGGCGATGAAGAAAATGAACGACCACATGTTGCTCTCGGTAGTGCCTTCCGGAACCAGCGTGAAACGGTAGAGTGGGAGGGCTTGTATGATGGCCACCAGCAGTCCTCCCAGAAAATAGGCCGCGCGGCTGACGCGGCCCGAAGTTCTGAAGAAAAGCCAGATGAGGTCTGATCTGTCAGGCAAGCGAATTCCGTCCGTATTCGTGGGGAAAGATCAATCGCGCAGCAATTCGTTGATCGATGTCTTGGAACGGGTTCTGGCGTCGACCCGCTTGACGATGACGGCGCAGTAGAGGCTGGGGCCGGGTTCGTTGTTTGGAAAAGGCTTGCCCGGCAGCGAGCCGGCGACGACGACGGAATTAGGCGGCACCTCGCCGTAGAAGATCTCGCCGGTGGCGCGGTCGACGATCTTGGTCGACTGGCCGATGAAGACGCCCATGCCGAGCACCGAGCCTTCGCGAACGATGCACCCTTCGACCACTTCGGAACGGGCACCGATGAAACAATTGTCCTCGATGATGGTTGGGCCGGCCTGCATCGGCTCCAGCACACCGCCGATGCCGACGCCGCCCGACAGATGCACATTCTTGCCGATCTGGGCACAGGAGCCGACCGAAGCCCAGGTGTCGACCATGGTGCCGCTGTCGACATAGGCGCCGACATTGACGAAGGACGGCATCAGCACGGCGCCGGGCGCGACATAGGCGGAGCGGCGCACGATCGACGACGGCACGGCGCGGAAGCCCGCCTTCTCAAAATCGACGGCGCTCCAGCCGTCGAACTTCGAAGGCACCTTGTCCCACCATACCGCCTGACCGGGACCGCCCTTTATGATCTCCATCGGGGTGAGCCGGAACGACAGCAGCACCGCTTTCTTCAGCCACTGGTTGACGTGCCATTTGCCGTCGGCCTGCCGCTCGGCGACGCGGGCGACGCCCCGGTCGAGCAGGTCGAGCGCCGATTGGATGGCCTCGCGCGTCTCGCCGCGGGTTGCGGTCGAAATCGTGTCGCGTTCCTCGAAGGCGTTCTCGATAATCTCCTCGAGGCTCGCGAGATCGGGCTTCGACATGAATTCGCTCCATTACCAAGCTGTTAAGGGCCGGCGCCTTAACCTGTTTGAAAGTCGCGCGGACCCTATGTGAAGGCTTGGGGAGGGTCAATCGCGGCAGCGTCACGGGACGGCGCAGGTGAATGATTGGACGGGTAAAGCAAATATGACTCCCATGGAAAAGACGGGATGGACGCCGCTGCCGCATTCGGACGAGGATCTGGAGCGGTCGAGAAGCGTGCCGGACACGCCGCAAACGCGCGCGGAGACATACCGGCTGGCCTGGAACGATCCCGATTTCATGACGCGGCGCGAGTTGCGCGCGGTCAGGCTGCAGCTCGAACTGCTGAAACCGGAGATGATCCTGGCCGAGCGCGGCATCCAATCGACCGTCATCCTGTTCGGCGGCGCCCGCATCCCCGAGCCCGGCGGCGAAGCCTGGGCGGCCAAGAACGAGACGCAGAAGAAGAACCTCGAGCAAAACAGCAAATATTACGAGGAGGCGCGCAAATTCGCCCGCCTCTGCTCGCAGCAGTCGGCCATCTCGTACTATCGCGAATTCGTCGTGGTGACCGGCGGCGGGCCGGGCGTCATGGAGGCCGGCAATCGTGGCGCCGACGATGTTGGCGCGCCGTCGATCGGTCTCAACATCGTGCTGCCGCACGAGCAGGCGCCAAACGCCTACGTGACGCCGGAACTCTGCTTCAACTTCCACTATTTCGCGGTCCGCAAGATGCATTTCGTCATGCGTGCCAAGGCCGTTGCGGTGTTTCCAGGCGGCTTCGGCACGATGGACGAGTTCTTCGAAACGCTGACCCTGATCCAGACCGGCCGCATGGAACGCGTGCCGGTCATCCTGTTCGGCAAGGCTTTCTGGGCAAGGGCGATCGACCTCGATTTCCTCGCCGAGCAAGGCACGATCACGCCCGGCGACCAGGATATCATCGATTTCGTCGACACTGCCGACGAGGCCTGGGGGATCGTCAGCCGCTTCTATAAACTTTGACATGCAAGCAAGGACTTGAAGCGCGCCGGCTGCCTCAAGCAGGGACTTCCACGATCGCCGTGAGAAAGCCGGCGAGGTCGTCGGTGACGAAGTCCACATCGTCCTCGCTGGCCGGGTCGCGTTCCCAGATTTCCGAGAAGGTCGGCTCGAAATTGCGCGGCACCACCAACACTGTGGTCATGCCCAGCGATTTCGGCACCGACAGGTTGCGGGCAAGATCTTCGAACATCACCGCATTTTGCCCGGTAACGGCGTGGAGTTCGGCAAATTTCTCATAGGATTGCCGCGCCGGCTTGGGGTTCAGTCCGGCTGCGACGATATCGAAAATATCATCGAAATGCTCGAGAATGCCCAACTGCCGCGCGGTGCGTTCGGCATGCCGGCGATCCCCGTTGGTGAAGATGAATTTACGGCCGGGAAGCTGGCGAATGGCGGTGCCGAGGACGGGATCTGGAACCAGCCAGGAATAATCGATGTCGTGCACTTTCTCGAGAAAATCGTCGGGGTCGATGCCGTGGCGCGTCATCAATCCGTTCAGTGTCGTGCCGTATTCGCGGTAGAGCTCCTTTTGCAGCTTGCGTGCTTCCTCGCGCGGCAGCGTCAGCAATTCTCCGACGTAGGCGGTCATCTTCACATCGATCTGCGAGAACAGATTCGAATGGTGCGGATAAAGCGTGTTGTCGAGATCGAACACCCAGTCGGTGACATGGGCAAAGCGGGCGGGGTCGGGAAGTGTGGTCATACGTCCTTATGGCACGAAACGATCTTTCTAACAGGAGGTTTATCCACAACCTATGCGCGCCCTGGGTAGTAAAAATGGCGCCATGATTAAAATCTTAAGCATCGCCGAAAGGTGACATTCAGCGCTTTGCTGGAACCAAGACGGACCAGTGGGAGCAAGCGATGAATCGCATATTTCTAAAGTCTGCCGCCATCGCTTTCGCCTCCGTCGCGGTCTCGCTTTTGCTGACGCTGATCGTCGTGCCGGCAATGGGGTTTCCGATCAATCGCACCATTTGGCTGACATCCACCGTGTGCCCGCTCGCGCTTGCCTGGAGCGTCGGCGCCTATACGTTCTGGCAGGGCGAAAGGTTGCAGACCGCGCATCGCGAGCTCGCCCGCGCCCATGCCCAACTCGCCGCCGCGCACAGGCGCTTGGCGGAAAAGGCGAGCCGCGACGACATGACCGGCATGCTCAACCGCGAAAGTTTCTTTGCCGCTCTCGACGGCTCCCGGGGCAAATCCGATCGCGGGGCATTGCTGATCGTCGATGCCGACCATTTCAAGACCATCAACGACAGCTACGGCCATCTGATCGGCGACGATGCGCTGCTCCTGATCGCAAACGCGATAGAGCGTGGCGTGCGCAGCGGCGACGTGCTTGGCCGCATCGGCGGCGAGGAATTCTGCGCCCTTCTGATTGGTGCCACCGAACACGAGGCCAGGCGCATCGCCGAGCGCATCCGCCGTGAAGTCGAGCGTATCCGTTTCCGGCCCGTCGACGAACGAACGGTTCCGCTGACAGTCAGTATTGGCGGCATCACCTGCGGCAGAGACGCCGCAGTGTCGGAGCTAATGCGCGCCGCCGACCAGCGGCTCTACGAGGCCAAGCATCGCGGCCGCAATCTGTCGATCATCGACCGCGATATTTCCGAAGCCGCCTGAGCTCGGCCCTAAGCCTTCTGCTGCATTCAACCGCGCCGCTGCCAGACGGTCAAAATCCGAAGATGGCGATGCGGAACAGCAGGGCGGTCGCCGCCAGCGCCACCAGAGCGATGCCAAGGCCAATGGGAGAGCCCCAGCCATACCACTCCATCGCCAGCTTGGCATATTTGAACTCCTCGGCCGGTGTGAGTAGGCCGCGCGTTGGGGTCTGATTCATGGTTCACTCCTTGCAGGCTGCGACCGGCCTTGCCTTGCGCCTGATGCAGCATATTACTATAATGGCCGTAATGTTAGACAGATTGATAGTTAGATGATCGAAATAAATTCGTCAAGCATGAATCGGGCCGACATGAAGACCGCCATCAGCCTTGCCATTATGGGCTGGCAGGACGCGACGCAGGCTTATGACGAGGCAGTGGGCGATAGGCTTGGGCTGAGTACGGCGGAACGCCATTGCCTGGCGCTGCTCTATGGCGGCCCGCGATCGGCTGGCGAGGTCGCGGCCGCAACAGGATTGACGCCGGCCGCGGTCACCGCGCTGATCGACCGGCTGGAGGCACGCGGCCTGCTGACACGAACGCGCAGCCTCGAGGACAGGCGCAAGGTGGTCATAGAGGCGACGGAACTCACGCGAGAACTATCGACGCGCTATTATGGCGCGATCGCGCAGGAGGGGGAAAAGGTGATCGCCACATTCAGCGACACTGAACTCGCCACGATCCTGCGCTTCGTTACGGCGTCGCTCGACCTTCAGCGCGACCAGCTGGCCCGGCTGAAGGCCGAGGCGTTGGAAATAACCGACAGCCTATAGGCTCGCCGGGTCGAGCGCTGGCTCGCCTTTGCGGCGCGCCACGATCGCCGCAAGATCGGCGGTCTCGAAAGCATCACGCAGGGCGTCGAACGACGGCAGCACGAAATAGGCACGCTGGAACTTGTCGATCTCGTAGCCGGTGCGCATTACAGTTTCCAGGTCGAAGGGGACATGGTGCGCCTCGCCGCCTTCGACCGCGAACTGAAGCTCGGTGAAGGATGACATCAGCCCGGCACCGAAAGCCTTCAGCGGCTGGCCCGGCTCGCGTATCAGCCCGTATTCGACGGTGTACCAGTAAAGCCTGGTGATCATCTCGTCGCCGCCGAGCGCAATCACGCTGTCGGCCTTTTTGCCATACATCTGCATGAAGTCGGCAAAGACCGGCTGCGTCAGGATCGGCACGTGACCGAAGAAATCGTGGAACATGTCGGGCTCGACGATGTAGTCGAGCTCCTTTTGGGTTCGCAGCCAGTTGGTGACCGGGAAGCGGCGGTTGGCGAGGTGGTCGAAGAACGGCTGGGCGGGGATGAGCCCCGGCACGGCGACGATCTCCCAGCCGGTGAGCTTGCGCAGCTTCTCACTGACCGCACCGAAATCCGGGATCTTGTCGAGAAGGCCGAGCGCCGCGACGCCATCGAGATAGGAATGGTGGGCGAGCTTCCTGGTCAGCTTCGTCTGGCGGTCGCACAGCGTGCGCCACACCGCCTGTTCTTCGTCGCTATAATTGTAGCCCTGCGCCACGGTGAAATCGGCACGGCAGACCGAATAATCGCCGCGAAGGCCTCGCGCAGCGCATTCGCGGGCATAGTCGGCAACGTTCATTGTCATGGCTTGCTCTCCCTGGAAATCATGATCAGCGGATTGCCGGAAATTCTAGCCGGATGGCGCGAGGCAAATCAGCTTTGATGGTGGCTCAAATGCGGGGTTGGAGGTAAAAGACTCCACGATCGAGCTTTGGGAGAGTGAAAATGCCTCAGTTTGATGAATTCGAGATCAAGATGCTCGACATCCTGCAGCGCGACGGGCGCAAGCCGGTCTCCGAATTGGCGCAGGAGATTGGGCTGTCGACGACACCTTGCGCGCGGCGCTTCGAGGCCCTTCAGCAGGCGGGCATCATAAAGGGCTTTGCTGCGGTGCTCAGCCGCCGCGCCGTCGGGCTGATGGTCGAAGTGTTCATCCAGGTGCGCCTCGTAACCCACAGCGACGGCTCGCCCGAAACCTTTATCGCCGCCGTGCAGCGCATGGACGAGGTGTCGTCGTGCTGGACGATGACTGGAGACTACGATTTCCTGCTGCATGTCATGGTGCCGTCGGTCGACGAGCTCAATGCCTTCGTCATGCACCGGCTGATGCGGCTCGAAGGCGTGCGCGACGTACACACTCAGCTTGTGCTGCAGAACATCAAGGGG
Source organism: Mesorhizobium sp. M0808 (assembly GCF_040320025.1). Lineage (NCBI taxonomy): Bacteria > Pseudomonadati > Pseudomonadota > Alphaproteobacteria > Hyphomicrobiales > Phyllobacteriaceae > Mesorhizobium > Mesorhizobium sp. M0808. The sequence continues at coordinate 41,429 of NZ_JAMYOX010000008.1, read as the reverse complement.
CCCGGCCATGTCCCGCTTGCACATCTCAGACGATAGGCATTTCTGCGGAAAAGCTGCACACAAACTGCTGAAGCGAGCCAATCTCCGGAACTAGATCGCCGACTACGACATGCGGACCGCCATTGCATAAGGCCCGCCATGAAAATCGTCCTGATCAACCCGCCGCATACCGCCATCGGCAGCCGTGTGCCGGACGACCATCTGCCGCCGCTCGGCTTGCTGACACTGGGCGGTCCGCTGATCGACGCGGGACACGAGGTGCGGCTCGTCGATGCCGAATTCGGGCCGATGCCGCTTGCCACGCTGGTCCGGGACGCCTTGAGCGATCATCCCGACTGCATTCTGATCGGCCATTCCGGCTCGACCTCTGCGCATCCGACAGCCCTGCTGATCGCCGGCATGGTCAAGGACATCGAGCCAGCGACAATCCTGATTTATGGCGGCGTGTTTCCGACCTATCACTGGCGCGACATACTGGCCGAAACGCATGCCTTCGACTTCATCGTGCGCGGCGAGGGCGAGGCGACAATCGTCGCGCTGGCCGAAGCGCTTGAGAAACGCAAGCCGCTGTCGGACGTGGCGGGGATCGCTTTTCCTGACGATTTGCGCCGTCCTTTTGCCACCCGGCCGGCAAGGACGATCGCCAATTTCGACGATTACCGCATCGGCTGGGAACTGATCGACTTCAGTCGCTACAGCTATTGGGGCGGCAAGCGCGCAGTAGTCATGCAGTTCTCGCGAGGCTGTCCGCATCTGTGCAACTATTGCGGCCAGCGCGGCTTCTGGACGCGCTGGCGGCACCGCGACCCCGGGAAGTTCGCGCGGGAGATTGCCTGGCTATACCGCGAGCAAGGCGTCGAGCTGATCAACCTTGCCGACGAGAACCCGACGTCGTCCAAAAAAGCCTGGCGCGCCTTTCTCGATGCGATGATCGCCGAGAATGTGCCGGTGCTGATCGTCGGCTCCACCCGCGCCGACGACATCGTCCGCGACGCCGACAGCCTGCATCTCTATCGCCAGGCCGGCGTCATCCGCTGGCTGCTTGGCATGGAAAATACCGACGAGCAGACGCTTGCATTGATCCGCAAGGGCGGCAGCACCTCGTCCGACCGCGAGGCGATACGGCTGCTGCGCCTCAATGGCATCTTGTCGATGGCGACCTGGGTGGCCGGTTTCGAGGACGAAAGTTTGCGCGACCTCTGGCGCGGCTTCCGCCAGCTGATCGCTTATGACCCCGACCAGATCCAGGCGCTCTATGTAACGCCGCACCGCTGGACGCCGTTCTTCAGGATTGCCAGGGACCGCAAGGTGATCCAGCTGGACGCCCGCCTGTGGGACTACAAGCACCAGGTGCTGCGGATGACGCGCCTCAAGCCGTGGATGTTGTTCTTCGCCGTCAAGCTGATCGAACTGGCCGTGCAGTCGCGGCCCAAGGCGCTGGCGCGCATCCTGTTCCACAAGGATCCGGAGCAACGGCATTCGATGCGCTGGTACACCAAAATGGGCCGCCGCGTCTGGTTCCGCGAAGTCTGGGGCTTTCTGGTCCGCGACCGCCGCCTGAAAAATGGCCCGACGCTCGCCGAATTCTGGGGCGCGCCGCAAGACGAGGAGGAGGAATCGATGGTGGTCGCGCGCCCGGCCCGCAAGGCGGTAGAAACAGTCGTCGCGATCTCGCCCGGCGCCTGATACCTGACTATGCGCATGACGTACGACCGCTCGCGCGACCTCTAGAGATAAAGTGCGATGCGGTGCGCAAACTGATATGTGCGATGGAGAATGGGGAGGGCCGCATGCAGACGAAAGTGCATCAGAGATTTGTTGCTCGAATCGCCGCGTACGAGACGGACCTTGAGCTTTCAAATGTACTACTCAATAAATTTATCAATCAAACGCCGGACAGTAACCAAACGGTGGCCGTCGCTATCAATGCGAACCCCCATACTCATCAAAAACTCGATGGCAGGGTAAACACAAAGACTTCCCGGAAAATCGTGGGTATCCATCTCAAAAGGACTGTCTATGGGTCCTTCATCAAGGATGCTTACGAGGATTTTGGCGAGTTCTTGACTTCGATCGTAGGCGTCGCCGCTCTCGCTGGCTTCGATCCTGCACGCATAATCGGTGACCTCAAGGTCGATATTAAACTAAGCGACCTTCTCGCGACGGGTTCTTGGAATGAGATGATCAAAAAGGTTTCCGAGACGATCTTCCGTTCCCTGGAAAATGAGCGGAGCACGATCAAGCTAATCGAAAAAATAGACAAACGACTGGGCCTGGAATTGACGCAGGTGACGATTGATGCCGCCATGCCCTTCCTGGACGCGCGGCACATAATTGTTCACAACGACGGTAAAATAGATGCGGCTTATACTGCGAAATACGCTGCAATCGCGATATCGGAAGGGCGCATTAAACTTGATTTCCCATTCGTGAACGATGCGAGGCACGCGATATGCGCCTTGGCCCGTCACATTGACGATCAAGTGCAGGCCAAGGGCCTTTGCCGCGCAACGGATCTGGTCGCTTAATCGGTTTTTGCCGATAGTGGCGAGAGGCTCTCTATTCCCTTTGTAGCTTCACGCGGCGCTTGGTCGCCGACGCGTCCAGGTAATTAGCACTGCGCGCTTGAACTTCCGATGCCGCAAATGGGGCATTAGGTTATAATATCCCCATGCCGAACTTCTTTTTCCCCATAACCTGGCTGCTCCCTGAATTCGAGGGGGATGTGTGCGGCAACGACCTCGTACGCGTGCACAAGCGCAAATGGGAGGTCCCGATCTTCGATTTGTATTCCCTCGTCGCGGAACATCATCCCATCAGGGTGCCGGCCGAGCTGATGCAAGCAAAGCGTAAATCTCGAATTTGAGACTACTGGCAGAGATTTTCCCGAGGCCGCCGATCGCATCGATGCGTACCGCGCGATGCTATACCTTCGTGGGACTTGCCCCACAGTCGCGCCGTTTGGTTGCAACACGTCGCTCAACGCTTACGCCGGCATAAACGCCCGCTCATCCGGCCATCAAGCGACAATGCACGAAGGAATGCGCGAAGGAATCACGCACGCGACCGCGCGGGTTGAGACCTGGTCGCATGAGCTATCCTTTGTATGCATCGTCGGCGAACCGGGTCAATTTACCCGAAACGTAAGTGAGGGTGTCGCCGATGGGGTCGCCCAAGATATGACAAAGTGGCTCGCTTTCGAAAAAGAGACGCCCGTACTGCGCGCGGCGCGCCGTGCCTTGGTCAAAGCCCCGCTAATCCCTGATCTGGGGAGCTCGATCCTTCATATCTGGCAGGGAATCGAAGGCCTTTTTCCATCGATAAGCACCGAGATAACGTTTCGAACATCTCTGCTGTTAGCGGAGCTACTAGCCCCGCTCAATTCCCGTTCCGTCACATATGAGGCCGCGAAAAAAAGTTATGGGGACCGCAGCAGGATTTCTCATGGTTCACAAAAGCCGGTTAGCATGGAGAATTGGGCGCGGGCTTGGTTGCTCTTACGCGACGCGCTACAAGCAATCCTGCTGCACGGAAGCATGCCAAACGAAGAGGATTTGACGCGAAGCCTGCTCAAAGACGATTGAATCCCGAGGCCGCCAATCACGGCACGATCAGCGTGCCGGCGCCGTGTTCGGTGAACAGCTCGAGCAGCACCGCATGCGGCGTCTTGCCGTTGAGGATGACGACGCCTGCGACGCCGCGCTCGATTGCCTCGATGCAGGTCTCGACTTTGGGGATCATGCCGCCCGAGACAGTGCCGTCCTTGATCAGGGCCTTGGCCTCGGCCACGGTCAACTCGTCGATCAGCTTCTTGTCCTTGTCGAGCACGCCGGGCACGTCGGTGAGGAACAGCAGGCGCGTCGCCTGGCAGGCGCCTGCGATGGCGCCGGCAAACGTGTCGGCGTTGATGTTGTAGGTATGGCCGTCGCGGCCGGGCGCCACCGGCGCCAGCACCGGGATCATTTCGGATCGTGCCAGGAGGTCGAGCAATGTGCGGTCGACCTCGACAGGTTCACCAACGAAGCCCAGGTCGAGCACCCGTTCGATGTTGGAATCCGGATCGATCATGGTCTTGCGCGCCTTTTCGGCAAACACCATGTTGCCGTCCTTGCCGCACAGCCCGATCGCCCACTCGCCCTCGGCATTGATCAGCGCGACGATCTCCTTGTTGATCGACCCGGCCAGCACCATCTCGACAATCTCGACGGTCTTCTGGTCGGTGACGCGCAAGCCGCCCTCGAATTTGGATTCGATGCCCATCTTGCTGAGCATGGCGCCGATCTGCGGCCCGCCGCCATGCACGACGATCGGGTTGACGCCGGATTGTTTCAAAAGTGCGATGTCGCGGGCGAAAGCCTTGCCGAGCGCGATGTCGCCCATCGCGTGGCCGCCATATTTCACCACGACCGTCTTGTTCTCGTAGCGCTGCATATAGGGCAGCGCCCTTGAAAGCAGCGCGGCCTGCATTTCGGCGGTGGCGGCGACATCCGTCATCGGCGTGGTTCCCAGCTTGGCATGAACGGCGGCGTCTTAGCGGGAATTGGACGAGGGGGCAAACGGCTTTGCTGTCACGATCGATCAAAATCACCGCCTATGCCGGCCGCTGCAGCGGCGCCCGTCGGCCCAGCCAGCCCGAGATCCTTTCCATCTGCGCGGCGAACGACAAAAGCGTTTCCTCGTCGCCGGGGCGGCCGGCGGCCTGGACGCCGAGCGGCAGGCCGGCATCGGTGACGTAAACCGGAAGCGTGATCGACGGTTGCCCGCTGACGTTCTGGATCGCCGGCCAGTGGGTGAACCACAGGCTCTTGTCCATCAGCTGGCCGAATAGCGGCTTGAACTTCAGCAGGCCGGCGAGGCGCAGTCTGTCCAGAACATTCTCGATGAATTCGTCGGCGCCTTTCGGGTCCATGGTGCCGCAGGCGAGCGGCGGGTGCGCGATGACAGGCATCAGCACTGCATCATAATGCGCGGTTTCGGTGATAAGCCGGCGCGAGGTTGCGTGCAGCCGCTGCAGGCCGGCATAGATTTCGCCGGCCGAGAGAATTTCACCGAACCCGCTCATCACGCGCGTGGCGCGTTCGATGTCGCCTGAGATGGAGCGGCCGACGCGCAAGGCCTCGCCACGCATCGTGCCGGCCACCGCCGCAGCGACGGTTCTGGCAAAATCGGCGATGAAATCGCGATCGATATAGGGCAGGTCGATCTCCTCGACGCTGTGTCCGCCTTCGCGCGCCAGCCCGATCGCCGCATCCAGAGCTTTCAACGTCTCTTCCGATATCGGCAGGCCGAGCGGCGATTTTCGATAGAAGGCGAGCTTGAGCTTGCCCGGATCGCGCCCGGCGGCCGCAGCGAAACTGCCTTTCGGCGGCGGTGCCGCATAGGGCGACAGTGGGTCCGGCCCGTGGGTCAGGTCGAGCAGCCGGGCCGTGTCGCGCACCGAGCGAGCCAGCGCATGGTCGACGACGAAGCCGTACCAGCTTTCGGTGACGAGCGGCGTCAAGGGCACCCGGCCGCGCGACGTCTTCAGCCCGACCAGCCCGGTACAGGCCGCAGGCACCCTGATCGAGCCGCCGCCATCCGAGGCATGCGCCACCGGCACGACGCCGGCCGCGACCAGCGCAGCCGCACCGCCTGAGGAACCGCCGGTCGTATGCGCGGTGTCCCATGGGTTGCGGGTGATGCCGAAAGCCGCCGATTCGGTCACCAGCCTCAGCCCGTGTTCGGGTGCGGTGCTGGTGGCGATCGGGATCAGGCCGGCGGCCAGATAGCGTTCCGTCATCACCGAGCTGAAATCGGGGGTGAAGGCCGGGATGCGGCTGCCGCCATGCGTCGGCACGCCCTTCATGGCGATGCCGAGGTCCTTCAGCGCAAAGGGCACTCCGGCAAACGGCAGCTTGTGGTCGACGGTTTTCGCCCGCGCCCGCGCCGCCTCATAGAGCGGTTCGGCGATGGCGTTGATCTCCGGGTGGGTGGCCTCGGCCCGGGCGATCGCCGCATCGACGAGATCTTGCGGTGTGATCTCTCCCTTGTGCACGAGTGCGGCCTGGCCGGTTGCGTCATGCTCCCACAGAACCCGCTCGATCGACATGGTCGCCCTCCCGCTCATTGCAAGCTAGCGGGCTGCGATTTCATTGGCAATCGACGCTGGCGCTGCCGGTGCGCAAGACCATTTCAGTCGTTGCAAATACATTGCAATCGCCTAATTTGGCGGCGGATGACGCCGCAGGACATCAGCAACCTGATTGTCCGGACTTCGATGAAGGACCGGGCTGCGTTCGATCTGCTCTACCGGCAGACCAGCGCGAAACTTTTCGGCGTCTGCCTTCGTGTATTGAAGGATCGGGGAGATGCAGAAGAGGCGCTTCAAGAGGTCTTCGTCAAGATATGGACGAAGGCGGACCGTTTCGCCGTTTCGGATCTGAGCCCGATCTCCTGGCTGGTGGCCATTGCGCGCAATCATGCGATCGATCGGATCAGGGCGCGGCGAGAGCCTGCCGCCTATATCGATGCCGCGCTCGACGTGGCCGATCCGGCGCCGGGGCCGGAGGCCATGGCCGTGGCGGGCGGTGAGTCCGAACGCATCTACCATTGTCTCAAGGAATTGGAGAAGGACCGGGCGGCGGCCGTCCGGGGCGCCTATCTGGATGGCAAAAGCTATGCCGAACTGGCGGAGCGCTATGGCGTACCGCTGAACACGATGCGGACCTGGCTGCGCCGCAGCCTGTTGAAACTGAGAGAATGCCTGGAAAGATGACGCTGGCTGACGACAATGGACCGGAACGTGGGGGCGACGACCTGTTCGCCGCCGAATACGTTCTTGGCGTTCTGGCCGCCGATGAACGCGAGATCGCGTCGCGCCGCATCGATGCGGACGCCGCCTTCGCGCGCCTTGTCGATGCCTGGGAGGCGCATCTTTCGCCGATGGCCGCCGCCTATCCGGAGACAGAGCCTCCGATCAGGGTCAAGGAAGCATTGGACCGCCGGCTGTTCGCTGCAGAGCCGCGCGCCGGCCTGTGGTCGAGCCTTGGCTTCTGGCGCGGTCTTGCCGCCGCCGCCATTGCGGCGCTGGCGATCTACATCGCCGTGCCTTACTTCCGCCCGTCCACCGAACCGCCGCAGGCGCGGCTTGTCGCCTCGCTGGCGGCCGAAGGCAGCGACGTCAAATATCTCGTCGTCTACGATGCCGCCCGTCACGAGGTCGGTCTTTCCCACGTTTCCGGCGAGCGGGCCGCCGGCAAGGACTTCGAGCTGTGGATGATCGAAGGCAAGAAGGCGCCGGTGTCGATGGGCGTCATCCCGGCCGGTGCGACCGCGCATTTGGCCATCCCGCCCGCCGTCCAGGAGAAATTGGCGAAAGGCGCCGTGCTTGCGGTCAGCGTTGAGCCTGCCGGCGGTTCACCGACCGGCCAGCCGACTGGACCGGTGGTCGCAGCGGGCGATCTGAAGAGCATCTGACCGCTTCTCATCTCCGGAAGCAGACCTGAAATCTATCTCCCGCGATTGAAACGCCTGCAAAGCTTGTTGGCGGCTGTCGATCCGCGCCGGGCAAATTGCAGCGACAAATATTTTTTTGCGGAGAGGACGAAACTCCAGCATTTCTATCGCGTATCTCCTTGCGTTCCCAAATGAGGGGAACGATAACCCGAGGAGATTGAAATCATGCGTAAATCCGCCACCCTTTTGCTTGCCGGAACGGTCGCCATTTCCGCGCTCGCCACCATTGCCTATGCTCAAAATCCGATGGTCGGCGGCGCCGCCATGTATGCCCAGAAAAACATCGTCGAAAATGCTGTCAACTCGAAGGACCACACGACGCTGGTCGCTGCCGTCAAGGCAGGCGGCCTGGTCGATACGCTGCAAAGCGCTGGCCCCTTCACTGTGTTCGCGCCGACCAACGAGGCCTTTGCGGCACTTCCAGCCGGCACGGTGGAGACGCTGCTCAGGCCTGAAAACAAGGACAAGCTCGTCAAGATCCTGACTTGCCATGTCATCGGCGCCAAAGCGATGGCCGCCGACGTCGCCAAGATGGTCAAGAACGACGGCGGCACCCACAAGGTCAAGACGGTCGGTGGTTGCGAACTGTCGCTCAAGGCCGACGGCGGCAAGGTCACCGTGACCGACGAGAACGGCAACGTCGCCAATGTGACGATCGCCGATGTCGAGCAGTCCAACGGCGTCATCCACGTCGTCGACAAGGTTCTCCTGCCGAAGATGTAACAAACGCACGCTGCCGGCGAAGATATCGCTAAGGGCCTCCCTGCGTACACTCCGCGCCGTTCACGCAAGATGTGGATAGGCGCGGAGTCCCGCTTTGAGGACAGCGATCGTCACCGGCTTTTGATTTCCGTGCGGCGGTCGAATTTGGCACAAGCAATGACAGGAGGAATGGCCATGAACCGTCGCGAGCTTCTTTTGAGTGGTGCGGCAGCCATTGGCGTTGTCGCAGGCGCCACCGCGCTGCGCATGGGCGGAGCCCAGGATGCACGCGCGGCTGAGACTTTCGAGGTTACCAAGACCGAAGCCGAGTGGCGCGCCATCCTGTCCGACGCGGCCTTCAATGTGCTGCGCAAGGAGGGCACGGAATACCCGGGCACCAGTCCGCTGCTCAACGAGCACCGCAAAGGCATCTTCGCTTGCGCCGGCTGCGGCCTGCCGGTCTATTCGTCAGAGACCAAGTTCGATTCCGGCACAGGCTGGCCGAGCTTCTGGCAGGAAATCCCGAATTCCGTCGGCAAGACCGTGGACAGGTCTTTGGGCATGACCCGCACGGAGGTCCATTGTCGCCGCTGCGGCGGCCATCTCGGCCACGTATTCGACGACGGTCCGCCGCCGACCGGGTTGCGACACTGCATCAATGGCGTTGCCTTGACCTTCAAGCCGGCGACGGCGTGAGGACGGCTGCGACCCTGACTTTGTCGGAGCGCGAGAGAACTTCGTAATGGTTGATTTTGCGCATGACCCCGAAAATCGCTTTTTCGGGGTCATGCGCGAGGGCGCCAGGCGGGGGATCCAGCGCGCCTCAATGGCCTCCGCCACCGCCGCCCTGAGCGGCTGGCTTGCGGATCACCAGGGTGAAGAGCCCAAGCGTCGCGAACAAAACCGTCAGCATGAAGAATACGTCCATGAACGACAGCAGCGACGCCTGCTGCTGGACCATGCCTGACAGTTTGGAGATGGCCGCCTTGGAGGCGTCGAGCCCGGCGGTCTGCTCGAAGTTGAGCGTCATGTTCTGCAGCTTCTGCTGCGCAGCGGCACTTCCCCATTGCACGTGCTCGGAGAGCCTGGCGTAGTGGAAGGCATTGCGGTCGATCAGCACGGTGTTGATGACTGCCAGGCCGACGGCGCCGCCGAGATTGCGGGTCAGGTTGAACAGGCCAGACGCATTCTTCAGCCGCTCCGGCGGCAAGGTTCCGAGCGCAATGTTGTTGATTGGCACCATGCAAAGCATCATCGAGCAGCCCCGCAGGATCTGCGGGATCAGCAGTTCATAGAAATCCCAGTCGGCGGTGAGATGCGTCATCCACCAGGTCCCCGTGGCGAAGCCGAAGAAGCCGATCATCATCATGATGCGCGGGTCCATCTTGTTCGATAGGATGCCGGAGATCGGCGCAGTGAAGAACATGGCCAGGCCGCTGACGAACAGCGCCTCGCCGATCATCATCGAATCGTAGCCGCGGATCCGCCCCAGGAACACCGGATAAAGATAGGTCAGACCGTAGAGGCCGATGCCGACGACGAAGGAGAACAGCGAGCCGAAGGCAAAATTGATATTGCTGAAAGCCCTCAGATCGACAATCGGCTCCTCGGCGGTGAACACGCGCCAGAAGAACAGCACCGCGCCGAAGGTCATGATGACGGCGCAGATGAACACCGCCTGATCCTGCAGCCAGTCGTTGTTGGGACCTTCCTCCAGCACATATTCCATGCAGCCGAGGAAGGCGGCCATGCCGGCAAGCCCCCACCAGTCGAACTTGCTGAACAGCTTGAGATTGGGTTTGTCGAAGTCGATCAGCGACCAGGCGGCCGTCGTCACCAGAATGCCGGGCACGACGTTGACCAGGAACAGCCAGTGCCAGGACATGGCATGGCTGATATAGCCGCCGACGGTCGGGCCGATGGTTGGCGCCAGCGTCGCTACCAGGCCGATCATCGGCGAGACGATGGCGCGACGCGACGGCGGGAAGATGGTGAAGGCGGCTGCAAAGACGCTCGGGATCATGCCGCCGCCGATGAAGCCCTGCACGGCGCGGTAGACGATCATCTGGTCGATATTGGTTGCGGTCGCCGCCAGCGCGCTGGCCGCGGTGAAACCTGCCGCCGAGATTGTGAACAGCACCCGCGTCGACAGCATCCGGCTGAGGAAGCCCGACAGCGGGATCATCACCACCTCGGCAATCAGATACGCCGTCTGCACCCACGGAATCTCGTCCGAACTGGCGCTCAGGCCCGCCTGGATCTCGGCCAGCGAGGCCGAGACGATCTGGATGTCCAGGATGGCCATGAACATGCCGAACACCATTGCCAGGAAGGCGATGACGCGGCGTGTCGAGATGTGGTCAACCGGCACCGGCATGGCTGGCGTCGGCGCCGATCCTGCAGTTAGGGTTGCGGTCGCCATGACCTTTGCTCCCGGTTCCGCTTTACTTCGATGCCGAAGGCGCCGTGCGGCTGTCGACGGCGACGACGACGCTCAGGCCGGCGCGCAGCTTGCCCGTCTTCAGCACATCCGCGGGCACGTCGATGCGAACCGGAACGCGCTGCACCACCTTGGTGAAATTGCCTGTGGCGTTCTCCGGCGGCAGCAGCGAGAACACTGCTCCCGAAGCCGGGGCCAGCGACGACACGGTACCCTCGATGTCCTGACCGTCGATCGCGTCGACCGACACTCTGACCTTTTCACCAGGCACCAGCCGGGCAAGCTGGGTCTCCTTGAAGTTGGCGACGATGTAGAGCTTGTCCATTGGCACGATGACGGCGAGCTTCTGTCCGGGGCTGATCAGGTCGCCCTGCTCGACCGAGCGGTTGCCGACCACGCCGTCATAGGGTGCGCGCAGCACGGTGAAGGACAGATCCCGCACCGCCTTGTCGTGGGCAAGCTGCAGCGAGGCCAGCGTGCTTGCCGATTCCGCCCGCTGCGCCTGGAGCACGCCGATATTGGCCTGAGCCGCCGCGATCTGCGCGTCGGCGCCGGCTAGTGCGGCATTGGCTTGCTCGACCGCCGTCTGGGCATCGTCCAACTGGGCCTGGGTACCGACGCGGGTCTTGAGCAACTGGGCGGCACGAACCTGAGCTCGCTTCGCATTATCGGCCGCGGCCTGGTCGGCGGTCTTCTGCGCCTGCGCCTGCTTGAGCGAGGCGCGCGCCGCCTCGGTCTGGGCATCGATGCGGTCGAGCGTCTTGCTCAACGTGGCGATCTGCGCCTCGGCCTGGGCAACGGCTATCTTGTAGTCGCCGTCATCGACGATCAGCAGCGGGTCGCCGGCCTTCACCTGCTGGTTCTCGGTCACTTTGACCTGATCGACATAACCCGAGATTTTTGGCGAGATGAACGCCGTGTCGGCCTGAACATAGGCGTCGTCGGTCGTGATCATGAAGCGCCCGTCGGTCCAGTAATCATAGCCATACCAGGCGCCGGCGCCCAGCAGGGCCAGGCCGATGATGGGCAGCAACATCGAGCGCATTGAGCGCTTCTTCTTGGCGGGAGCGACGTCGGCGGGCTTGAGAGGGGCCTCCGGCGCCTCGATCGCAGGCTGGACCTTGGCACTGGGGAAGGGGCGGACTTCGGCACTGGTGGGCGCGTTCGAGGACATGATATCTCTCTAAATTAACTGGCGCTGAATTTCGTCAGACTGAACCGTTCGGTTCGATCTCGACGTTGACTTAGCGCTTAAAGAGGCCCATATCAAGAGCAATCGAACCGGATGGTTCGAATTATTTACGAGGTGTGACATTATGGCCGAAGCCCCCAAGGCCGCTCCTTTGCCTGATTCAGGCCCATTGCCCAGCGCCGGCAAGAACCAGTGCGATCTGCTGGACAGTCTGCCGCGCGGCCGCCCGGCCGCGGGGCAAGACCCGGTCAAGCGCAGCCAGATCATCGAGGGTGCGCGCCGTGTCTTCATCGACAAGGGCTTCGAAGCCGCGTCGATGAACGACATTACGCGCGAGGCCGGCGTGTCCAAGGGCACCATCTATGTCTACTTCGCCAACAAGGAAGAGCTGTTCGAAGCGCTGATTGAGGAAGAGCGCGGCACGATTTTCAAGAACATGTATGAAGTGCTCGACCAGATTGGCGACCTTCGCCAGACGCTGGTGAAGTTCGGCGTCGTGCTGTCCATGAAGATCACTTCGGCGAGGGTCATCCTGGCGCAGCGGACGGTGATCGGCGCGTCGGAACGCATTCCGGAGCTTGGTGCCCGGTTCTACGAACGCGGCCCGAAGCGTGGCCATGACAGGGTCGTCGTTTTCCTCAACATGGCTATCGAACGCGGCCTGCTGAAGATCGACGACGTCGAGCTTGCCGCCTATCAGTTCACCGAGCTGTGTCTGGCCGGTCTTTTCCGCCAGTGCATTTTCGCCTATCGCACCAAGGCGCCAAGTGCGGCCGAGATCGAACACATCGTCAGGTCGGGCGTCGATGTGTTCCTGAAGGCCTACGGCACCGAACAGCTTGCAGAGCAGGAACGGGCCTCCAGCCCCGCCTGACCAGCCGTCGGAGTCCGTTGCCTATCCGCCGTTGGCGGCGAGCACGATCGCCGCACGCAATTCCTCGAGGCCCTCGCTCTTTTCCGACGACGTGGCGAGCACGAAGGGAAATGCCGCCGGGCGTTTCTTGATCTTCTGGAGCGTTTCCTCGATCAGCCGCGGTACCCCCGCCGCTTTGATCTTGTCGGTCTTGGTCAGCACGATCTGATACGACACCGCCGCCTTGTCGAGCAGCGACAGCACCTCGTCGTCCTTGGCCTTGATGCCGTGGCGGGCATCGATCAGCACGTAGACGCGCTTCAGCGTCACCCGGCCCTTGAGATAGTCGAAGACGAGCTTCGTCCACTCGTCGACCTTTTCCTTCGGCGCAGTGGCGTAGCCATAGCCTGGCATGTCGACCAGCGCCATCGGCGGCAGATCGGCGCCTTCTCCCGAAAATCCGCCAGGCACGAAATAGTTGAGCTCTTGCGTCCGGCCCGGCGTGTTGGAGGTGCGCGCCAGCCCCTTCTGGTTGACCAGCGCGTTGATCAGCGACGATTTGCCGACATTGGAGCGGCCGGCAAAGGCGATCTCGGGTGGACCCTCCGGCGGCAGGAATTTCATCGCCGGCACGCCGCGGATGAAGATCCAGGCTCGCGTGAACAATTCGATGCCGATCGTGGTCTTGTTCAACGCGTTCAAACCGCTGCCTCCAGAAGAAAAATGTTGCTGCCACGAATGGCATCGAGATTGCGGCTGATCTTTTCCACCGGCCAGTGCCACCACGCCAGCGCCAGCAGCCGCCGGATGGTCCTGTCGTCGAAGCGCATCTTCACCACTTTGGCCGGATTACCGGCGACGATCGCATAGTCTGGCACATCGTGCGTCACCACCGACTTTGCCGCGACGATGGCGCCGTCGCCGATCTTCACGCCCGGCAACGTCACCGCTTCCATGCCGATCCAGACGTCGTTGCCGACGATTGTATCGCCGCGCACCTCCTTCGACCATGTCGCCGGGTCGAAGCCTTCCTCCCAGCCATGGCCGAAGATATTGAACGGATAGGTCGAAAAGCCGGACATGGCGTGATTGGCGCCGTTCATGATGAAGCGCGCGCCTTCGGCAATGGCGCAGAACTTGCCGATGATCAGCCTGTCGCCGATGAACGGATAATGATGCAGCACGCATTTTTCGGAGAATTTGTCGGGTCCGTCAGGGTCGTCATAATAGGTGAAGTCGCCGATCTCGATATTCGGCGCCGTCACCAGCGGTTTCAGAAAGCCGACGCGCGTGTGCAACGGGATCGGATGCTTGATCGATGGATTGGGTCCGGTCATATCGAGCTCCGTCGAGCAACTGCCAGGCAGGTCAAAATAGCGCGATCCGTCCGGCAGTACCAATCGCTTAATCCAGGCGGGCAGCTTGTGCAAAAAGCCCCGGACGAACCGGGGCTTTTTGGTCTCGCATCGTCGGAGCGCCGGCTATTCCGCCGGCGACGGTTTCTTGCGGAACAGCGCGACCAGATTGTCCCACAATTCGATCTTGGCGCCTTGCCGCTTCATGATCACGCCCTGCTGCAGGATCGACAGCGTGTTGTTCCAGGCCCAGTAGATGACGAGGCCGGCCGGAAAACCCGCCATCATGAAGGTGAAGATCACGGGCATCCAGGTGAAGATCGCCGCCTGCGTCGGGTCCGGCGGCGTCGGGTTCATGCGCATCTGCAGGAACATCGTCACGCCCATGATCAGCGGCCAGACGCCGATCATCAGCATGTGCGGCAAGGTAACGGGGATCAGCCCGAACAGGTTGAAAATCGATGTCGGGTCCGGCGCCGCCAGATCCTGGATCCAGCCGAAGAACGGCGCGTGCCGCATCTCGATGGTGATGTAGAGCACCTTGTAGAGCGAGAAGAACACCGGGATCTGCAATGCCACCGGCCAGCAGCCGGCGAGCGGATTGATCTTCTCGGTCTTGTAGAGCTCCATCATCGCCTGCTGCTGCTTCATCTTGTCGTCCGCGTATTTCTCGCGGATCTCGAGCATCTTGGGCTGCACCTTCTTCATGTTCGCCATCGACGCATAGGACTTGTTGGCAAGCGGGAAGAACAGCGCCTTGACGATGACGGTGGTGGCGAGGATCGCCAGACCGAAATTGCCGAAGAATTTGTAAAGCGTGTCGATCAGCCAGAACATCGGCTTGGTGATGAAATAGAACCAGCCCCAGTCGATCAGGAGGTCGAACTGACGGATATGACGGTCCTTTTCATAGGCGTTGATCGTCGAAACTTCCTTGGCGCCGGCGAATATCTCCGACTCCACGGTCGTCGATTGCCCGGGAGCGATTGTGACCGGATCGGACAGGAAATCGGACTGGTAGCTGTGCGGATGGGGCCCGCTTTTGAACTCGAAATAAGAGAATTTGGGCTGAAATTCGCGGCCGCCAGGCGGCACCAGGGTCACCGCCCAATATTTATCGGTGATGCCTAGCCAGCCGTCGGTCGACTTGCCTGGCTTGTATTCCTTGTCCGATTCGACGCTGGAGTATTTGTATTCCTGCAGGCCCTCGCTTCCGGTAACGCCGATCAGGCCCTCGTGCAGCACATAGGTGCTGGCGATAGCCGGCTTGTCGAAACGGGTGACGCGGCCATAGTTCGACAGCGTCGCGGGCGCCGAGCCGCCGTTCTGGACCGTGTCGGACACGGTGAACATATACTGGGCGTCGACCGAGAAGGTCCGTTTGAAGGTCAGGCCCTTGTCGTTGGTGAAGGTCAGTGTCACCGGCGTCGCCGGTGTCAGCGTCGCATTGCCGTCGGTCTGCCAGACGGTGTCGGGACCCGGCAGCCTGCCCACATCCGGCGTGCCGGAAAAACCAATCTCGGCGAAATAGCCGTTCGGCAGGGACGCCGGGTTGAGCAACGCGATCTCGGGCGAGGTCTTGTCGACCGTCTCCCTGTAATGCTTGAGCTTGAGATCGTCGAGACGTGCGCCGGTGAGGTTGATCGAGCCTTCGAGGCTCGGCGTGTCGATCTTGACGCGCTTGGTCGAGGCGATCGCCTGGTCGCGGCTAGCCGCGGTGACGGCTTCGCCGCCAGGCGCGCTCGGAATGGCGCCGGGCTGCACCGGTGTTTCGCTGGCGCCCGGACTGGTGCCTTGGGCGGCCTTCTTCTGCTCCGCCACGCGCTGCTCTTCGATGCGGGCGGCTTCGCGCTGCATCTCGCTGCGCGGCATCACATAGAAATATTGCCAAAGCGCCAGGATCAGCACCGACAGTGCGATGGTGATGAAGAAGTTGCGGTTGTTTTCCATCGAAGCCCTTGGCCTATCGTGTTCCACGCAATCTGCGGGAGAGTTCGGCCTTCAACTGGCCGAACGGAGTGGTAAGCACGTCTTCGCGCCCGACGATGACATAATCATTGCCCGGCGCCATGTCATCCGCGGCATGCGTGCGCACGGCCTCTCTGAGCCGCCGCCGGATGCGGTTGCGAACGACGGCGTTGCCGACCTTCCTAGTGACGGTGTAGCCGACGCGCGGCGCCTCGCTGTCGCCGCGGCCCAGGACCTCGACGAGGAAAAGCCGCCCGCGGCGCTTTTCGCCGCGGCGGACAGCCAGGAATTCCGCGCGCTTCAGAAGCCGCTTGGGATGGGCACCCGTTGGCTTGCCGGTTGCGGGCAACGATCTTGTCTCTCGCTTGGTGCTCAGGCGCTGAGACGCTTGCGGCCGCGGTTGCGGCGGGCTGCGACGACGCCGCGGCCACCTTTGGTGGCCATGCGGGCGCGGAAACCGTGCCTGCGTTTGCGGACGAGTTTGGACGGCTGGTAAGTACGCTTCATTTGTTTAAATACCGCGGGGTGCGGCCCTTCTTGATTCTGTCACTTTGTAACAGGAGCTTTGCCGGGCCGGTTTAGGCGCGATCGAAACCGCGCCGGGACGAATGGCCCGAGCGTGAGCGGGCTTATAGAAAGAAGGGTTTTGGAAGTCAATCCAGCGTGTCGGGCCGGCATTGTCGGACCGGCATTGAAGTCTTGCGGCCCTTTGTCCGGCTTCGACCAAGGATGAATTTGGCAAAAAAGCCGCAATCGCCTAATCTCACCCGATCAAGCGATCGTGAAGACGAGCAGTCCCTAAGACAAGCAGCCGTGATGACAGGCAGCCGTGACGACGAGCATGAGTGAAGTCCCAGCAACCGACGAAAGCATCGCCCAGGCGAAGGCGGCCACCCGCAGGGTGCCGCTGGCGCGCGGCCTGTCGACCAAGTTGCTGCTGCTCACCATCGTCTTCGTGCTCTTGGCCGAAATCCTCATCTTCGTGCCCTGGATCGCCAGCTACAGGCTGAGTTGGCTGAAGGAGAGGCTGAGCACCGCCGCCGCGGTTTCCATCGTCCTAGTGCAGGGCGAACCTGCCTCGCTGTCGCGTGCCGCCCAGAACGACGTACTGATGGCGATCGGCGCCAAGGCGATCGCCGTGCGCGACGGCGGCGTCTCGCGGCTTCTGGTCGTGGCCGAAATGCCGCCGCAGGTCGACGAGCATATCGATATCGCCAATGTCGGCATGATCGAGGGTATGACCGGCGCGCTGGACACGCTGTTTTTCGGCGGCAAGCGGATGCTGCGCGTTTTCGGGCCGGTCGGCGACAGCGACAAAGAATTCGAGCTGATCATGCCCGACCACCGCCTGCGCAATGCCATGCTGATCTATTCGCGCAACGTCGCCTTCGTCTCGCTGCTGATCTCGCTGTTCACCGCCATGCTGGTCTACGCCGCGATAGACCTGATCATGATCGGCCCGATCAGGACGATGACACGCTCGATGCTGTCCTTTTCCGAGGCGCCCGACGACCCCGGCCGCATCATTCACCCCGCCGCCCGGGCCGACGAGATCGGCGTCGCCGAACGCGAGCTGTCGCAGATGCAGGAGCGGCTGCAGAAGATGCTGACCGAGCAGAAGCACCTGGCCGATCTCGGCCTGGCCGTGTCGAAGATCAACCACGACATGCGCAACATCCTCGCCTCGGCGCAACTGATGTCGGACCGCCTGCGCCAGGTCAAGGACCCGACCGTGCAGGCCTTCGCACCAAAACTGCTGCGCGCGCTCGACCGTGCGGTGTCCTACTCGGAGGGCGTGCTGGCCTATGGCCGCACCCAGGAGCCGCCGCCGTCGCGCCGCAGGCTGCGGCTGCGCCAGCTGGTCGAGGACGTCCAGGGCCTGCTCGACATCGAATGCGGCATCGAATTCGTCAACGCCGTCGATCCGGTGCTCGAGGTCGACGCCGATTCCGACCAGCTGTTCCGCGTGCTCACCAATCTTAGCCGCAACGCCGTGCAGGCGATGGCGGCCGACACCGAGAGCGCCGTGGTGCGCCGCCTGACCATATCGGCCGAGCGCATCGGCAGCGTCAGCCGCATCGTCGTCACCGACACCGGCCCCGGCCTGCCGCCAAAGGCGCGAGAAAACCTGTTCGCGGCATTTCGCGGCTCGGCCCGCAGCGGCGGCACCGGCCTTGGCCTGGCGATCGCCCATGAATTGATCCGCGCCCATGGCGGCACGGTGGAGCTGGTCGAAAGCATCGGCGGCCGCACCACATTCGCGGTCACCATTCCCGACCAGCCGGTCCGGCTCGACCAGGCCCGCAACGGTCTGCGCCGCCCGGCGTAACGAACCGTTTCGTTACGGACCGTTTCAATTCGCAAATGGTTGGTCCGAGACTACGAGCCGTCGGCTCGGCCGCCGTGCAACGGCGTGTTTCGTTACGGGCCGTTCCGATTGGCAAATGACTGATCCAAGACGACGACCTATCGGCTCGGCCGCCGCGTGACGCGATCTTGCCTTCGCCGGCCGGCACATGACGGCAAAACTTTTGGCCAGGATCGGCTTGCTTTTCGCAAATTCAGTCGCTAGGGAACAGCTCACATTCGCGGCCGGTCGCCAGGATCGGATCGCGGGGCTATGCAAAGCATGGCCTGTTGCGCGCCCGTAGCTCAGCTGGATAGAGCACCAGACTACGAATCTGGGGGTCAGGAGTTCGAATCTCTTCGGGCGCGCCATTAAACCCATGCCTACCCCGGGAACATAGGTAACAGAATCTACCACCGGTGGCCGGAAAGTCGCGAGGGCTGAGCGCCATCCATGCCAAAAAGGGGATCGTCAGCTAATGCTGCTCAGTCGGCCTGCTTAATCTCCGGGCCCGGTTCAGTCGGCGGGCCTGGCGTGCAATCCTGGCCAGTGCATTCCTGCACGGGATCTTTCGCCGGCGGGAGACAATTTTGGCCTTCACAATGAACGGGCGGCTGCGTTGTTGCGGCTTTATTGTTCTACGGCACAGGCCGATCCTCAGCGCGAACGGCCGGCATTCCAAGGTCGATCATGGCCGTGCACAAGAGCGCAATCCGAAGCAAATTCATTTTCGCCTCCGCAACTGACAGCGAGACGCAGATTATACCTTCGAACTGCGGCCAACATCCTGTCACCCGCGAACGGCGTTAACAGCGCGTTTTCATTGCCGGTCGGAAGGGCGTACCGATTGAGATCGAGCGTCGTCCTCTTCCTGGCAAAATAGCGCCAGAAACGGGGCTTTCGGCCAGAGGTGACTGAAGCCAACCTTCCGATTTTCCTGTACACCTGTTCGAAGGGTTCGAGGCGCGTTAGGGCCTCGCATATTCGAGGTTTTCAGTTCTTTCACGGGGGAACGTACATGACGGCATTCAACAGCGTCCGCTTCCGGGTCAAGCCGGGTAGTGAAGACGAATTCGTCGAACTATTCAGCAGCGCTCCGCGCAATTTCGAGGGATTGCGAAAAATGGCTCTCATCAAATCGGGAGATGGCGCCTTCTTCTCGATTGGAGAGTGGGACACTTTTCAGCACATGGTCGATGCCAGGCACAAAATGCTGGGCAATCTTGATCGGTTCCGCCATACGTTGCAGCAGCTTGAGGGCGGATATACGGATGCTGTTTCCGGCGAGGCTGTCTTCGAAACGGACGGCAGGAGCAGCGGCAGGTCGGTATAGTTTCGCACTTCGAAAAGCTTATGCCGTGCGCCACTTCCCGGCTCTATTACCTAAACCGCACATTCCCCCTGGAAAGCTCTGCCACCGACCTGCATCCCATCAGCCGCATGTCGCGTTCGATCTCGGTTCGCATCAGGCCGAGCGCCCGTTCGACGCCGGCCTGTCCGGCGGCTGCCAGCGGGAAGAGATAGTAGCGCCCGACGCCGACGGCCTTGGCGCCCAACGACAGGGCCTTCAGCACATGCGTGCCGCGCTGGACGCCGCTGTCGATGATCACGTCTATCTTGTCGCCCACCGCGTCGGCAATCTCCGACAGTTGGTCGAAGGGGCTGCGCGAGCCGTCCAGCTGTCTGCCGCCATGATTTGACAGAACGATACCGGTGCAGCCGATGTCGACCGCCTTTCTGGCATCGGCGACGCTCATGATCCCCTTCAGGCAAAACTGGCCGTTCCAGAAGCGGACCATGTCTTCGACGTCCTTCCAATCCAGCGACGGCTCGAGGATCTCGGTGAAATAGCGGCTGATGGAAAGCGCTCCGCCGCCGAGATCGATATGGCCGTCCAACTGCGGCAGGCTGAACTTTTCGTGCGTCAAATAGTCGATAGCCCATCTCGGCTTGATCGCGAACTGCATCATGCCGCCGAGCGTAAGCCGAAAGGGGATGGAAAAGCCGGTCCGCAGGTCACGCTCGCGGTTTCCGCCGGTGACGCTGTCGACCGTCAGCATCATCACGTCGACGCCGGACGTCTTGGCGCGCTCCATCATGGCGCGGTTCAGGCCGCGATCCCTGTGGAAATAGAACTGATAGACCTGCGGCGTCCTGTGCTTGCGGACTTCCTCCAGGCTGACCGTGCCGAGCGACGAGACGCCGAACATCGTGCCGAACTTCTCCGCCGCCGCGGCGACGGCGCGCTCGCCGCTATGGTGAAACAGTCGCTGGAGAGCCGTCGGCGAACAATAGACCGGCATCGCCAGCTTCTGGCCCATGACGGTGACCGACATGTCGACCTGTCCGACGCCGGCAAGGACGTTGGGGACGAGATCGCAGTCCTCGAACGCCGCCGTGTTGCGCCGCAGCGTCGTCTCGTCGTCCGCGCCGCCATCGATATAATTGAAGATCGGACCTGGCAGGCGCTGTTTTGCCAGCCGGCGGAAGTCCTGAAAATTGTAGCAGCTTTGCAATCTCATGAAATCAATCGGGTATATGCCGGGCCCGATGTCAAGCCTGTGCCATTGTCGATCGCCGGCGCTCTCGCCTCAGCCCGCCAGAGCGCCAACCGACTCCCGCTCCACCAGCGGGCATTCGAGCTTGGTGATGGGATAGCGGCCACGACCGGGAGCAGCGGGGACTTCGAGCTGCTCGATCGCCCATTGTCCCATCGCCATATGCGGCAGGATCGACGTCGTCAGCGGCGGGAACAGATGCCGCGCGATCTCCTCGTCGTCATAACCGATCACCGAAATATCCCGGGGGATGTGCAGGCCGGCCTCCTTCAGCGCCTCGTAGCAGCCGATCGCGGTGCGGTCGTTCTGGCAGAAGATCGCGGTCGGCCGGTCCTTCAGCGCCAAGAGCTTGACGGTCGCGGCATAGCCGGCGCTCGCCGACCAGTCGCCTTCGACGACCAGCGCCGGGTCGAACGGAATGTCGGCCGTCGCCAGCGCCCGGCGGTAGCCCTTCAGCCGGTCCTGCGCCGCTTGCATCCAGGGCTCGCCGGTGATGGTGGCGATGCGCCGGTGGCCATGGCCGATCAAGTGGCGGGTGGAGCTCTGGCCGCCGGCGATCTCGCTCGGCACCACGGCGGGGAAGGCATAGTCGGCGGTGTAGCAGTTGAGCAGGATGACCGGAATGTCGAGGCCGTAGAGATAGTCCGGCGCGACGATCTCGCGGGTGAAAATGGTCATGTAGATCAGTGCCGAAATGCCCCGCTTGGTCAGTGCCGCGATGGCCCGGGGCTCCATCACCTCGTCGCCCATGGTCTGCGCCACCAACACTACATTGCCGGCGTTCCACGAGGCTTGCCGCGCCCCTTCAATGGCGACGACCGCCTCCGGGCTGGTCGCCAACTGGTCGACGGCGAAGCCGATCACGCCATCCAGCCCGTCGAATGCTGCAACCGGGGCTCGCAAGGCAGAAAACACGGGCGGCGAATAGCCCAGCGTTCGCGCCGTCTCGATCACCCGCTCTCGGGTTTGCTGCGACAGCCTGATGCCCGGCGTGTTGTTGAGCACGAACGAAACCGTCGCCTGCGAACAGCCTGCCGCCCTGGCGATGTCGGTCATGGTAACGCGGCCCTTGGGGTTTTTCCCCGACGGCTTGCGCCGCCTGGAGACATCGGGATCGCTGAGATCCGTCGGTTCGCTCATGGTTTCATGTTTCCCACCCCGGCCCGTCTAACCGGATCGCGTCGCGGGCGGCAAGCCGGTCCGACATGCCGCGTTTATAAACGGAAATCAAATTTATCATTATTATCAATCGAATCCCATCGCCCGCCATACGGCGGCGCAAACGACAATCTCGCCACAAAGCTTGATTTCTCGCGGATTTCTGCCGCTGCGCAAGCCATCGACGGTCCGCTCGATCCCCTGGCGCCTCTCTGCTCCACGCGGCGGCCAAGGCCTTGCCGCTCATGGCAAGCGACGTTCCAACCAAGAAACTAATACTGTTTACTAATAACTCGCAACGTTCTAAAGTCAATTTGTCATGCCCGGCATGGATCATGCTGGGCGCGGCAAATCGAGCGTGCGACGCGATGTCTGGCGGCTCTCGGGCCGGCGTAAATGCGTCGCGCAATCACGAAAATGTCAGACAAATCGGACTATTTACTAACCGCAAACGAGTGTCTAGAGTTTGCATCGTGGCTGGATTGGCGCCGTTCTTTCGCTGCCGGAACCCTTGAGGAGGAGGGGCGTCCAAGCCGCAATCCGCAAATTCACATCAGCGACACGACTGATTCAAATGGGAGGTTGAACATGAAATCTGTGATACGAAATACGTCCGTCGCCGCCGCGGCCCTGCTGCTCGGCCTGTCCGTCACGGCAATTGCGCGCGCCGACGACAAGCCGACGCTGGCCTTCGTCGTCAACGGCGCTTCCGATTTCTGGAAGGCGGCCGAAGCCGGCGTCAAGAAGGCTCAAGGCGAACTGCCCAACTATAGTCTGGAGCTCAAATATCCGGAACAGTCCTCGGTCGCCATACAGCAGCGCCTGATGGACGATCTGGTGACGGCCGGCGTGAAGGGGATCATGGTTTCGGCGGTGGACCCCAAGACGTCGACCGACGGGCTGAACAAGATCGCCTCGGAGACGGCATTGTTCACCACCGACAGCGACGCGCCGCAGACCAAGCGTGTCGCCTATATCGGCTCGTCCAATGTCGATGCCGGCAAGCAGGCGGCCGAGATCGCCAAGAAGGCAATGCCCGACGGCGGCAAGTGCCTCGGCTTCGTTGGCCTGCTCGGCGCCGACAATGCCAAGGAGCGCATCCAGGGCATGAAGGACGGCCTCGCGGGCACCAAGATCGAATTGGTCGACGTGCGTGGCGACGACATCGATCAGGCCCGCGCCAAGAAGAACGTCGAGGACGCGCTGGTCGCCAGCCCCGACGTCACCTGCATGGTCGGCTTCTACTCCTACAACACGCCGCGCATCTATGAAGCGCTGCGCGATGCCGGCAAGCTCGGCCAGATCACCGTCGTCGGCTTCGACGACGATCCGATCACGCTGGGCGGCGTCAAGGAAGGTACCGTCGCCGCCACCGTCGTGCAGCAACCCTTCGAATGGGCCTATCAGGGCATGAAGCTGATGGCTGCCTATCTCGAGGGCGACAAGTCGGGCGTTCCCGCCGATGGCCTGATCATCGTGCCGACCAAGATCATCGGCAAGGACGATGTCGACGCCTACGCCGCCAACCTCAAGGCGATGTCGGGAAATTGAGCGAATAAGTTGCGCCGGCTCAAGGGTTCGCCCTGAGCCGGCGATTCTATTGACGCGCCTCGCAAGGCCCGTCAGTCTGAGGCCAAAACGGCTCACCGGCTGCTGTCAGGCGTGATGAATTATTCCGACCCATCCATCGTTGCATCCACGGCCGCTCCGTTCCTGAGCCTCGACGGCGTGCGCAAGACTTATCCCGGCGTTGTCGCGCTGGACGGGTTCTCGATCGAGGTCAGGCCCGGCGAGGTCATCGGCCTGGTCGGCGAAAACGGCGCCGGCAAATCGACGCTGATGAAGATCCTCGGCGGCGTGACCCGGCCGGACACCGGCACCATCACCGTCGATGGCGTCGCCCATGACAGTCTGACCGTCGAAGCCAGCATCGGTTCGGGCATCGCCTTCGTCCACCAGGAACTCAACCTGTTCGAGAACCTCGACGTCGCCGCCAATATTTTCTTCGGCCGCGAACCGCTGCGCGCCGGCCCGTTCAGGCTGGTCGACCGCGCCAGGCTGCGAGCGCTGGCGGCGCCGCTGCTCAAACGCGTGGGCGCCAATTTCTCGGCCGATACGCCGGTGTCGGCGCTGTCGCTGGCCCAGCAGCAAATGGTCGAGATCGCCAAGGCGCTGTCGATCGAGGCGCGGCTGGTCATCCTCGACGAACCGACATCGAGCCTGCCGATCGCAGAAACCGACAAGCTGCTCGGTGTCATCAAGGCGCTGAAGGCAGACGGCATCAGCGTCATTTTCATCTCGCACCGCCTGCACGAGGTCGAGCGCGTCGCCGACCGCGTCGTCGTGCTCAGGGACGGCATGCTCGCCGGAACCTTGCCGAAGAGCGCCATCAATCACGACCAGATGGTCAAGCTGATGATCGGCCGCATGCTGAAGGAGAGGGAGAAGGCCGCAGAATCGGCGCGCCCGCCGGGCTCTGTCGCGCTGTCGGTCAAGGCCATTCGCACCGCTGCCTATCCCGACCGGCCCGTCGACCTCGATGTCAGGCATGGCGAGATCCTCGGCCTCGCCGGTCTCGTCGGCTCCGGTCGGACGGAGCTGGCGCGCGTCCTGTTTGGCATCGACAAGAGCTTTGGCGGCTCGTTCCAGCTTGACGGAAAAGATCTGGTTCTTGGTTCGGCCGCGGACGCAGTGGCCAACGGTATTTTCCTCGTCCCCGAGGATCGCAAGCTGACCGGCATCCTGCTCGACCTGTCGATTGCCCAGAACATCTCGCTGCCCAATCTGCCGGCGCATTCGCGGCGCTCGCTGGTCTCGGCCGGCGCGGAATCCGCCACCGCCGAGAAGCAGAAGACCAATCTCGGCATCAGGGCGCCCTCCGTCCAGACGCGCACCGGCACGCTGTCGGGCGGCAACCAGCAAAAGGTCGTGCTGGCCAAATGGCTGGCGATGAAGCCGAAGGTGATGATCCTCGACGAGCCGACCCGCGGCATCGACATCGGCGCCAAGGCCGAGATCTACGGGCTAATGCGGGCGCTGGCCGATGCCGGCGTCGCCGTGCTGATGATCTCCAGCGACATGGAGGAGGTGATCGGCGTTTCCGACCGCATTGCCGTCATGCATGAAGGCCAGATCTCCGGCATTCTCGACAAGGACCGGTTCAGCCAGGAAAACGTGCTGCTGCTGGCGGTCGGCAAGCAGCCGAAGTAGTTCGCAGGCACTGGGAGAAGACGATGAGCAAGAAAGATCTCGGCCTGCTGATCCTGATCCTGGTGGTCGGCGCGGTGGTGGCGATCATCAACCCACGCTTCCTGCTGCCGATCAATCTCGCCAACACCTCGAACCTGATCGGGTTGTTCGGCATCCTGTCGATTGGCCAAGCCTTCGTCATCATCACCGGTGGCATCGAATTGTCGGTCGGCTCGGTGGTTGCGCTGCTCGGCGTGCTGTTCATCGACTTCATCGCCACGCGCGGCATGGCCTGGCCGGTCGCCCTGCCGCTGATCCTGGTGCTCGGCGGCATCATCGGGCTGGCGCATGGCTGGCTGATCACCCGGCTCAAATTGCAGCCTTTCGTGGTGACTTTGTGCGGCCTGTTGATCTATCGCGGCGTGGCGCGATTCTACACCGCCGACGGCACCGCCGGCTTTGCCTTCGGACAGAACTTCCCGGAACTCGAGTTCCTGACGGCGGGGCGGTCCTGGGGCGTGCCGAACAGCTTCATCGCGCTGATCGTCATCGCCGTCGTCATGTGGGTGGTGCTGCACCGGTCGGTGTTCGGGCGCTATCTCTATGCCATCGGCAAGAACGAGGAAGCGGCAAAATATTCCGGCATCCGCACCGGCCGTATCGTCATGGCCGCCTATGTCATCTGCGGCGTGCTGACGGCGCTGTCGGCTATCTATTTCGCCATGTACACACGCTCGATCTCGCCGGCGAGCCACGGCCAGTTCTACGAGCTCTATGCCATCGCGGCCGCGGTGCTCGGCGGCTTCTCGCTGCGTGGCGGCGAAGGCTCGCTGATCGGCGTCCTGCTCGGCACGGTGCTGCTGCAGGAGCTGCAGAACCTCGTCAACCTGCTCGGCATCCCGTCCTCGCTCAACTTCGCCGTCATGGGCGGGGTGATCCTCATCGGCGTGCTGGTCGACCAGCAATGGGGCGTGTTCAGGGCGCGGCGGCGGATGCTGGAAGCCACACGCAAGGGCGTGGCGGGTGCTGCCGCTGAGTGACGCAAAAATAGCTGGATGAAATACGCCGACTGCCATGGCAGGTGGCGTGAAAGAGTCAGCCGGAGCTTCGCGACAGCAGTTCAGGTCGGTCTCTATTTGGAACGAAAACCCGTATCTGAGCGTTTATTTAAGCTTTGCTACGCGGAGGCGTTCCATGCCCACGAATCCAGTTAGTACCGCCAAAGTAGGAACTCACCCCCTCCACCCGATGCTGATACCTTTTCCTGTCGCGTTTCTTGTCGGTGCGTTTGTCACCGACCTGGTTTTCTGGGGGACTGCCGATGCCTTCTGGGCACGAGCATCGATGTGGCTGATCGGGGCAGCCATAGTAATGGCCCTTCTCGCTGCGACAGCCGGTTTTATCGACTTCCTCAACGAGCCGCGCATTCGCGCCTTGTCCGACGCCTGATACCACATGCTGGGCAACTTGACCGCGGTCGTTGTGGCACTGATCAATTTCTACCTTCGCTATGCGCAAGGCGCCGAAGCCGCGGTCCGCCCATGGGGTGTGCTCTTGTCGTTCATAGTGGTCTGCATACTGCTGTTCACCGGCTGGAAGGGCTGGGAGATGGTGTATCGGCACCACGTTGCAGTTCTGGACACACCAGCGGATGCGCCAGCGAAGCCTTCGACAACCACTGCCACGGATACTCGTCACGCTGGTCGGGACCGGCACGCCGCATGAGGCCATAATCCCGAAAAGTGGATACCGGTTTCCAAAAAGATATCGGTTAGACAAGTAGCGCCCATACCGAATGCATCGGATGGGCGCTACTTTAGATAAGGCCCGACATGTCGGAGAAGGCCATGGCCTTGCGCAGCACCTCGGCGAAGCGCTCGCCGGCGGCTTCACGAGGGCCGCTATTGTCGATCGAGGTGACACCCGGTCCGGACAGCGCGACATTGGCACTGCGCGCCAGCCGTGCCAGCACTTCGCCGCGCGATTCGCGACCGCGCAATGCCAGCCGCTCGGCCAGGATATCCGGTGTAGCCGTGATCTCGACGACAGCCAGATTGGCGTAGCGCTCCCGCAGCGCCGGGATGATCGCGCGCGAGACGTTGGCGATCGCGACACGGCCGTTTGAGACCGACCAATCGACTTCGGCCGGGATGCCATAGCGCAGGCCATGCGCCTCCCAGGAAATCGCGAAGGCGCCATCCGCTTCGGCCTCGACGAAGGCAACGTCGGCGAGCGTGTCGTGATCCTCGGTGGCCGCATCGCTCGGCCGGGTGATCACCCGGCGCACGAACTCCAGCCGGCTCTCGTCGGCAAACACGGCGCGCGCATAGCCGATCACCGTGTCCTTGCCGGCACCGCTCGGCCCGACGACGGCGACGAAGACACCGTCGCGGATCGGAAATCCCGTAGCGGACAATTCACGCTCGACCGATGCCGACACCATCATGCGACTCGGCGTCCCTGCCGCCAGACCGTGCGGACGACCGGGACATGGTCGTCGACGCGCACGCGAACCAGATCGGCGCGCCGGCCGGGCTCGATGACACCGCGATCGGTGAGGCCGACCGCCTCGGCCGGGTTCTTCGAGACCATCGCCACCGCCTGTGGCAAGGAAATGCCCTCGACCACGTCGCCGAGGAAGAAGGCTGACTGGATCAGACTGAAGGGAATGTAGTCCGACGACAGGATATCGAGCAGGCCATCGCCGGCCAGCGTGCGGGCCGAGACATTGCCCGAATGCGAAGCGCCGCGCATGACATTCGGCGCGCCCATCAAAACGCCGAGCCCTGCCTTTTTCGAAGCCCGAGCCGCCTCCTCGGTGGTTGGGAACTCGGCGACACGGACGCCTTGCTCGATCGCTTCGTCGACATGGCCGACGGTCGCGTCGTCATGGCTGGCGAGCACGATGCCGCGCTCTTGGCAGGCAGCGGCGATGAAGCTGCGATTCGGGCTCGAGTTCTTCGCCGATTCCGCCATCCGCTTTTCGCAGAATTTCTGGAAATCGCGATCGGTCAGCTTCAGCTTGCGCTGGTAATAATAGGCATAGGTTTCGAGATCGACGAATTGCCGCTGTCCGGGCGCATGGTCCATCAGCGACGCCAGCCTGACCCGCTCGTCGCCGTCGAAATTGGCGAAGGCCGTGAGGCAGTCCGGCGCCGAAACCTCGCAACGCAGATGGAGGAAATGGTCGGCCCTGAGCCGGTCCTGCTGCACGCTGTCCTCGATCGCGTCGGCCAGCTTGCGTATGTCGGCGGCCGTCAGGTCGGCATCCTCGTCCATGCCGACACGCAAAGCGTCGAGCACGGTGGTGATGCCGGCGGTCGCCACCTGCGCGTCATGCGCGAGCACAGCTGCGATCGGGTTCCAGCGCACTTTCGGCCGCGGCGCGTAATGGCCTTCGAGATGATCGGTGTGGAGCTCGACCAGGCCAGGGATGATGAAGTCGCCGCCCATGTCCTCGCCGCTGCGGCCGGGTCCGGCATCGATGGCGGCGATCATGCCGTCGCGCAGCACGATCGACCCTTCGACGATCTGGTCGGCGAGCACGATCCGGGCGTTGTCAAGAACAGTCTCGGCGGTCATTTCAAGCAGTCCTTGCAGGATTTTGCAGCCAACTGGAACCAATTGGCGTCGTACAAATGCGGTTAGAACAAATAGTCATTTAGGCAGTTCTTCTGGTCAGGCAGTTCTTCTGGCCGGGCGGCGCCCGAGCGCGTGATGGGACAGCACCATGAACGGTGCGCCCGGTTCAGTTTCCACAAACAGCGTCAGCGCGTCCACCGCCACCGGCCGTTGCAGCACGTCCGCAAACAGGCTGTCGATTGCTAGGCGAAGACGAGGGCTTTCCTGTGACGACACCCGGCCGGACAGCGTCATATGGAAGCGAAACGTCTCGAAGACATAGGGATAGCCCCACTGGCAGAGATTGCGGAACTCGTCGGGCTTCAGCGAATCGGGGCTGCGCCGTTCGATCTCGGCTTCCGTCAACGGCGCGCGGAAGCGGTCGAAGTCGCGCACCACGTCGTCGGCGAAGCGGTTGAGCGCCGGCAGCGGTGCTTCCGGCAACAGCGCGAAGAAGCCGTCGATCTGGCTGACGACGAGGCGCGGGATCGTAACCACCGGCGTCGCCTCGGCAAAATCGTCGAGTGCTGCACGAAGCGAGGTTTCCGTCTCGGTGGAGGCCAGTCTGAAGGGCGCCTTCAGTGTCGCATGAAAGCCATAGCGGCGCGCCGAGGCGGTATGGAAGGCAACTTCTGCCGCCGACAACTCGCCCGCAGCCTCGACCGGCTTTGTGGCGGCACCGAATGGGTCGCGGCCGAGCCAGTTGGCGGCGATCCGTGCCAGCGGTTCGTCTTGTCGGGGGGTGAAATAGATCGCGTAGCGCATCGAAGTTCCTCGTCAGCCCCGCTGCCCATAGGCGATTTGCATGACGAAATGACGAAGCTGGTGATTGCTTCTGATAACAAAGTTGTCCAGGCGGGTCATTAGCCGACGATTTTTTCGCCTTGGACCAGCGGATGAAGGCGAAGCGAAAAACCTGTTAGGCCTTCATCAGCCATTCGTGCTCGGGCGCGTTGTGGAATTTCCACGTCCGCTTCGGTCCGGCCATGACGTTGAGATAATAGAGATCATAGCCGTGGCAGGCTGCGCAGGGGTGATAACCCTTGGGGACCAGCACGACGTCGCCATCCTCGATCGCCATCGCCTCGTCGAGCGAACGAGCACCGTTCTCGTCGGCATCGGTGTAGACGCGCTGGAAAGCAAAGCCCTGTGGCGGGTTGAGACGGTGGTAATAGGTCTCCTCGAGATAGGATTCAGCCGGCAGATTGTCCTGGTCGTGCTTGTGCGGCGGATAGCTCGATGTGTGGCCGCCGGGTGTGATGACCTCCACCACCAGCAAGGAATCGGCCGGCTTGCCCTCCGGCAGGATGTTGGTGACATAGCGCGTGTTGGTGCCTTTGCCGCGAACCTCCTGGCCGAGATCGTCGGGCCCGATGACACGGACCGGCAGACCGCCGCCCAGTCCTGGCGCCGAACAGACGGCAAGTTCGAGATCGGTATCGGCGCTCACCGACCACTCCGACCCCTGCGGCACATAGACCGACCACGGCTTGCCCTCGAACGGCGACATGCGTTCGCCGAGCAAGCCGAGATCCTTGCCGCCGGCCTTGGCCTTGCCCTTGCCGGTGACGAACACCAGGCAGACCTCACGATCCGCGGTTTGCCCGGAAGCGCTCTCGCCGGGCCTGAGCCGATGCAGATCGAAGCCGACATAGGTCCAGCCGGCGCTTTGCGGCGTCACATGGGCGATGCGGCCGTGGCCCTTATTGGCTTTGACGAGCAGCTTCGACATGGTCATTCCTTCGGTTTGGCGTCTGCCGATGGCTTGTCCTCGTCAGCCGGCTTGTAGAGATAGAAGAATTGCCAGACGGCATAGCCGGCGAAGCCGAGCGCGATCACGCCCCAGAACGGTGTGCCCGTAGCGAATTCGATCACCGACCAGACCAGGCAGACCGCGACAACGGCAACGCGCCGCCACAGCGGCCGGAAAAACGGGTGCTCGGAGTCTTTCATCGGATCAACACCTTTCCTCGCGAGCCTCAAGCATTGGGAAAGCCCTGTGTCTCCACCGTATAGCCGGCCGCCGTCATAGCCCGCATCAATTCCTTGTAGCCGACCTGCGCCATCTTGAGCGGCGGGTTCTTCTTCGGATCCTGCTCGGCCTCGACCACGAACCAGCCTTCATAGCCATGGTCGGCGAGCCTCTGGACGATGGCGCCAAAATCCAGCGAGCCATCTCCCGGCACGGTGAAGGCGCCAAGTGCCACCGCGTCGAGGAACGATTGCTTCTCGCGATCCAGTCCCGCGATCACCTCCATGCGCACATCTTTCACATGCACATGGTTGATGCGCGGGTGGTGGTTATCAATAGCGCGCAGCACATCGCCGCCGGCAAAGGCCAGGTGACCCGCGTCGAGCAGCAATGGAATGCCTTCTCCCGAATAGCGCATGAAGGCATCTAGCTCTGGCTCGGTCTCAACTACTGCCGCCATATGATGATGGTAGGAGAGCCGCATGCCTTGCTCTGCACACCATTCGCCGAACTGCGTGAGCCGCCGGGCGTAGGCTTTCATTTCCTCGTCCGAAAGCCTGGGCTTGCTGGCGAGCGGCTTCGAGCGGTCGCCCTGGATGGAGCGGCCGACTTCACCATAGACGATGCAGGGCGCGTTCACCGCCTTGAACAGGTCGATCATCGGCTGGATACGATCCTTGTTCTTCGCCATGTCTTCGTCGACCAGCGTCCCCGAGAACCAGCCGCCGCAAAGCGTCACGTCGGCCTCTTTCAGGATCGGCAGCATGATTTGCGGATCGTTGGGAAAGCGGCGGCCCATTTCCATTCCGGTAAAGCCAGCCGAGCGCGACTGGCGCAGGCACTCCTCCAGCGACACATCATCGCTGAGTTCGGCAAGATCGTCGTTCCACCATGCAATGGGGGACATGCCCAGTTTGGCTTTCAAGTCGTCACTCCAGTTTCAGACATTCGAGGCGCGTTCGCGGATGGCTAAAGAAACCCGCCCGCTCAGCGCTTCCTCATATTTCTTGCGCGCCGCATTCACTTGCGGCCGTGCCGAGACTTCCGGCACTGCGACATCCCACCAGCTTCCACCGGCCTCGGTCGAAACCAGCGGGTCGGTGTCGATGACCAGCACGGTCGTTCGCGTGTTCTTCTTCGCTTGCGCCAGCGCCGTTTCCAGCCCGGCGATCGATGGCACTTTTTCGGCAATCGCACCCATGCTCGCAGCATGCGCGGCGAAGTCGATCTCGGGCAAGGTTTCGTGACGGGCGTCCTTCAGCAGATTGTTGAAGTTGGCGCCGCCGGTCGCCATCTGCAACCGGTTGATGCAGCCATAGCCGCGGTTGTCGAGCAGCACGATGGTCAGCTTGAGGCCGAGCATCACCGAGGTCGCGATCTCGGAATTGAGCATCAGATAGGAGCCGTCGCCGATCATCACCACGACCTCTTCGTCCGGCTTGGCCATCTTGACGCCAAGCCCGCCGGCGATTTCGTAGCCCATTGTCGAGAAGCCGTATTCTGCGTGATAGGAGCCGGGCGCGCCCGCCTGCCATAGCTTGTGCAATTCGCCGGGCAAGCCGCCGGCGGCATGAAGCAGTACCACGCCGGAGCCCATGGCGCGCTGTACTGCGCCGATCACTTGCGCGTCGGACGGATAGGCGGCATTGGTCGACGCCGTCACCTTGTCGGCATCCGCTTGCCATTCCTTCTTGCCGCTAATCGCATTGTCGGTCCAGTCTGAAGGGGCTTTCCAGCCTTTCAGCGCCGCAGCGAGTTCGGCGAGCCCTTCCGCCGCATCGGCGACCAGCGGCAGCGCCTGGTGCTTTCCGGCGTCAAAAGGCTGGACATTGAGCCCGATGAGGGTCTTGCCGGCATTCTTGAACAGCGCCCAGGAGCCGGTGGTGAAATCCTGCAGTCTGGTGCCGACGGCAAGCACGACGTCGGTCTCTTCGGCCAGCCTGTTGGCCGCCGAGGTGCCGGTAACGCCGACCGCAGCCATGTTCAGCGGATGATCGTCTGGCAGCGAGGATTTGCCGCCTTGCGTCTCGCAGACCGGAATGCCGGTGTCTTGCACCAGTTTTGCCAGCTCCTCGGACGCCTGCGAATAGAGTACGCCGCCGCCCGCGATCACCAGCGGCTTTTTCGCCGCTTTGAGTACCGCGACTGCGGCCGCCAGTTCGTTGCGGTCCGGGCGCTGCCGTCGCGGCGTCCAGAGTCGCTCGGCAAAGAAACTCTCGGGGTAGTCATAGGCCTCGGCCTGCACGTCCTGGCACAGCGCCAGCGTCACCGGGCCGCATTCGGCGGGATCGGTCAGCACCTGCATGGCGCGGTTGAGCGCCGGCATGATCTGCTCCGGCCGCGTGATGCGGTCGAAATAGCGCGACACCGGGCGGAGGCAGTCATTGACCGTCGCCGTGCCGTCGGAAAAATCCTCGGCCTGCTGCAGGACGGGATCGGGAATGCGATTGGCGAAGACGTCGCCGGGCAGAAACAGGACAGGCAACCTGTTTACATGCGCAAGTGCCGCAGCGGTCACCATGTTGAGCGCGCCGGGGCCGATCGAACTGGTCGCGGCCATGAAGCGACGGCGGAAATTGGCCTTGGCGTAGGCGATCGCCGCATGCGCCATTGCCTGCTCGTTATGGGCACGGAAGGTCGGCAGTTCGTCGCGAACCTGGTAGAGCGCCTCGCCGACGCCGGCGACATTGCCGTGGCCGAAGATCGCCCAGACGCCGCCGAAGATCGGCACTTTCTTCCCGTCCATCTCGGTCATCTGTCGAGCAAGAAAGCGGGTCAGCGCCTGCGCCATCGTCAGGCGGATTGTCTTGGTCATGTCGGGTCCTCCGCAGTCCTTATGCCGCGCCTTCTTATGCTGCTTTGCGGCCGCGCGCCGCAAGCCATGCCTCGGTCAGTCTCTCGAAGCGAGATGCCATGTCGGCAACCGCTTCATCGTCTGACATCTTGCCGGCAAGCCATTGTTCGGCCGCGTTGATGAAGATGGTGCGGCCGACGGCAAAGCCCTTGACGATAGACGCCTTGGCGGTGGCAGCAAAGGCCGCTTCCAATTCGTCCTGCGGCGCTTCGAGGCCAAGCAGCACAATCCCGCGGCACCACGGATCGTTCTTCAGGATCACCGCCTCGATCTTTGCCCATGCGCCGGCCGATGCCTGCGGTTCGAGCTTCCACCAATCGGGCTTGATGCCGAGTGCGTAGAGTTCCTCGAGCGCGCGCGGGATGGTCATGTCGTCGAGCCTGCCGTGCTTGCCGGCGATGATCTCGACCAGAAGTTCTCTGCCCACTTTCCGCGCGGCCTCGAACAAAGCGCGCAGTTTCTGCTGCTGTTCGCTCTTCAGCGCCGCGGGATCGTCGGGATGATAGAAGCACAGGCACTTGATGCAGTGGTCGACCGGCCATTCGGTCAGTTGCGAACCTATGTCTTGCGAGAACTCGAAGCGAAGCGGTCGCGAACCCGGCAACTCGACCGGCCGGCCGAGCCAGGCGAAGGAATGGTGGGCGAATTCGAACATCGCCTCGCGTCCGTATTTTTCGTCGAGCAGCATGCCGTAGCCGGCGCGGCCAGCCGCGACCTTGGCCGCAGCCTTGACCGTCAGCACCTTGAAAGCTGGGATTCGCGACGGATCGGCGCCGGCTTTTGCCGCGACATCCTCCAGCTGGACGCGGTGGTCGCAGGCGAACGCCATCAGCGAGGGGATGTCGCGCCGGCGCGTGGTCGCCCAATGGATGTGATTGATCGCCTCGTCCTTGCGCAGCGCCAGATGCTTGCTGCCGTTTTTCAGGAAGAAATTCAATTCCTCGAAAGTCGGGTATTCCGGTGCGCAGAGCAGCCGCGACACGGCAAAGGCGCCGCAGGCATTGGCCCAGGTCGCCGCCGTCGCCAGGCCTTCCTCGCCGAGCCAGCCGCGCAGGAAGCCCGACATGAAGGCGTCGCCGGCGCCGAGCACATTGTAGACCTCGATTGGAAATCCCTTGCCGACAATACCGTCCTCGAGGTCGTCGCTGATCGGCCCGTCATAGACGATGCAGCCCATGGCGCCGCGTTTCAGCACGATGGTTGCCGCCGACAGCGAGCGGATGGTTTTCAGCGCGCTCAGGCAATCGTCTGCGCCCGAGGCGATCATGATTTCCTCTTCGGTGCCGACGATGAGATCGCAATCGGGCAGCACCGTCTTCAACTGCGCCGAGACGCGGTCGGATTTCACATAGCGCTCGAAGCCTTCGGCGTGGCCGGCGAGACCCCAGAGGTTGGGGCGGTAGTCGATGTCGAACACCACCTTGCCGCCCTTGGCTTTCATGACACGGATCGCCTTGCGCTGGGCGGCGTCGCTGTTGGGCCGTGAAAAATGCGTGCCGGTGACGACGACCGCGCGTGCCGAAGCGATAAACGCCTCATCGATATCGTCTTTCGAAAGCGCCATGTCGGCGCAATCGCTGCGATAGAAGATCATCGGCGAGACGCCTTCATCCTCGACCGACAGCAGCACCAGGGCGGTCAGCCGCTCCGGATCGGTCTTGAGGCCTTGGACCGAAACGCCCTCGCGGGTCAGCTGCTCGCGGATGAAGCGGCCCATCTGCTCATTGCCGACGCGGGTGAGCAGCGCCGAGCGCAGGCCGAGCCTGGCAGTACCGACCGCGATATTGGCCGGACAGCCGCCGACCGACTTGGCAAAGGAAGTAATGTCCTCGAGGCGCGAGCCGATCTGCTGACCATAGAGATCGACGGAAGCGCGGCCGATGGTGATGATGTCGAGCGGCGAATATTTCGCTTCCACGGCTTCGCCCATTCAAACCTCCCATCGGCTTTGTTGTCTTGGGTAACACGCGCGAGCGGCAGCGTGGCGCCGGCAATATGAAATAATAATTCCAATCCATAGTCAATATGGAACGAGCATTCCCAAGGCTGAAAAGTGCTGTGCAAGGCTCGCGCGTTCAGAAACTTTGAAGTCAGACGAACGTCAAGTGTCTACCACTGAAACCAGCTGATTTACCAAGGAAGCGGGCCATCATCGTTGAAGTACCCGGCGGTCGGGCCATCGGCGTCCAAGGTCGCCAGGTGAATGACGATCTCGGCCGCCTGCTGCACCGTGCGGTGACCTTTATACCCGTTGAGATCGGTGGCAGTGTAGCCGGGCGCCGCGGCGTTGATCTTGATGCCTTGGGGCGCGAGCTCCCTGGCGAACGCCACCGTGATGGCATTCAAGGCTGTCTTGGAGCTGCCGTAGCCCATCATGTTAACGGCGTGGTTCGCAGTGGCGGGA
The DNA here is from genome assembly GCF_040320025.1 of Mesorhizobium sp. M0808. Lineage (NCBI taxonomy): Bacteria > Pseudomonadati > Pseudomonadota > Alphaproteobacteria > Hyphomicrobiales > Phyllobacteriaceae > Mesorhizobium > Mesorhizobium sp. M0808. Next base: position 5,322 of record NZ_JAMYOX010000008.1, on the reverse strand, counting down.
TCGAGCGCCCGGCCGATGGACCCGGTGGAGCTGCTCACCATCACGATCCGGGCAGCAGGTGCTGCTAGCAGCAGCGGCAGGAATGCCTGGGTCACGCGGATCGGGCCGAAGACATTGACGTCGTAGGTGGCCTGGATGTCGGCGATCCGCTGCTGGCTCGGCGGCAGGTCGTAATTGATGGCGACGCCGGCATTGTTCACCAGCACGTCGAGGCAGGGGCTGGCCTGCCTGAATGCCTCGGCTGCCGCCTTCACACTGTCATCCCGCGTGACGTCCAGCTCAAGCCACTCCACGTCGAGGCCTTCGGCGCGCAATGCCTGCGCCGCCGCCATGCCGCGTTCGGCGCTCCTGGCGCCGAGCCAGACCTTGAAGCCCATGGTCGCCAGTCGCCGGGCGATTTCACGGCCTATACCCTTGTTGGCGCCGGTCACCAGCGCGCTTTTCGATGTTCTCATAATCGGTGTCTCCATTTTTCTTGTGGAAGACCCACAAATGGTGCGAGGCAGCGGGCGTTGCGCGCCGGAAACTCTCCAGCTCTTGCCTAATCCTCTCACGCTGTTGCGCCGCCGGTGCGAATGCGCGATGCTGGCGCAATGAGCGAAGCGCTGCAGGAGTTGATCGAGATCGCCAGCCGCCATGCGCGCGGGCGACGAACAAGAACGGCGGTTCCCCGCGTTTCGATCGGCCGCAGCGAAGTCGCCACGCCGCCATTGTCAGGGGTGTGGGGGTCGGGGATCTTATTCGTACTGCAGGGCGCGAAGACGGTTCTGATCGGCGACCGGGCTCTTCGTTACAATCCGGCCAGCTATTTCATCTATACTGTCGAGACGCCCACCATCAGCCAGATAATCGAAGCGAGCGCGGCGCGTCCTTACCTGGCCATTGGCTTGACCCTTGACCTGCAGGCCGTCGCCGCGCTCCTCGTCGAACACGCGCCGGCCCTCAGTGGCGACAGTTTCTCCACCTCTCCCGCTGATGACGATCTGCTCGACGCGTTGCGTCGAATGATGCGGCTGCTTGACCGGCCAGCGGAGATTCCCGTGCTCGCGACCATGATCGAGCGAGAGATGCTGTTTCGGCTCCTGCAAGGCCCCCAAGGCGGAAAGCTTCGTGAACTTGCGCGCGCCGATGGCCATCTGTCCCGGATTGGCCGGGCGATCGCCTGGATCCGTTCGCATCCCCATCAGCCGGTCCGGGTCGGCGATCTGGCCGAGATTGCCCGTATGAGCAGTGCTGCGTTTTATCGTCACTTCAAGGCGGCGACGGCCATGAGCCCAATCCAGTATCAAAAGCAAATCCGCTTGCTGGAAGCCCGCCATCTGCTGATTGCCCAGCCGGGCAACGTCGCACGTGTCGCCTTCGCCGTCGGCTATGAGAGTGCTTCCCAGTTCAGCCGGGAGTATGCCCGCCAGTTCGGGTCGCCGCCTGCCCGCGACGCAGCGCGGCTTTCGGCAGAAGGCGAAACCGCAATAGAGGTGATCTAAGGCTTGCGCTTCTTGCCAGTATCGCGCCGCTTCTCGCCGACCGCGACGGTCAGCGCCATAGCCAAAGCCATCGTCGCCGACAGCGAGCGGAAGCCGGCGAAATCGGCCTCGGCGACCTCGAACCAGATCCTGGCGAATTGGGCGAGTGGCGAAAAGGAGCTGTCGGTAATCGCCACGATCGGCACGCCTTGCTCCGAAATGACGCGCGCCTCCTCGATGGTGGCCGGGGCATAGGGCGAAAAGCTGATGGCGATCACGGCGTCCCTTGGAGAGGCAAAGCCGATCATCTCTGCATTGAGGCCGGCGGCCGATTCGATCAGCTGGTTGCGGATCTTGAGCTTGCCCAATGCATAGGCGATATAGGAGGCGACCGGGTAGGAGCGCCGCTTGGCCAGCACGTAAATGGTTTCGGCCTTGGCCAACACGGTGATTGCATCTTCGAAATGGTCTTCATTCAGCGTGCGCGAAATGTCGTTGAGCGAGGTACTGGCTGCGGCAACAAAACCGTCGAAAATCGCGCGGTGGCCGGCGCCTTCCTCGGCCTTGGCGCGCAATGCCGCCAGCCTTTCATCATAGGATGAGTTGCGCTCGCGCAGGCGCTCGCGAAACACCAACTGCAGGCTGGTGAAACCATCAAAACCAAGCTGCTGGGCAAAGCGGATCAGGGTCGAAGGCTGGACACCGGCGGAAGCGGCGATGCTGGCAGCGGTGCCGAAGGCGATATCGTCTGGGTTGTCGAGCGCATAGGCGGCGATCTGGGCGATACGTTTCGGCAAGCTGTGGCGCCGCTCCAGGATCGTCGCCCGCAGCGTCTCGAAATCGCGCGGCACCCGTTCGTCCATCGTCGCTCCGCCCAGGCTCATCGTCTGGTTCCCTCTGTGCCCCATCATAGCGGGCCTGTGCAAGAACACCATAAAAAATGAGACAAGCGTTCCATCTCCAGACAAAATGGACTAATTCATCCACACAAATTTTGCACACAGGGAGGCAAGCGGATGGTCGGGGTAGGTCTTATCGGCACGGGTTTCATGGGCAAGTGCCACGCCATTGCCTGGAACGCGGTCGGCACCGTCTTTCCCGATGTGGCCAAGCCAAGGCTGGTCCATCTGGGCGAGGTCAACGAGGATCTTGCCAAACGCCGTGCCAGCGAATTCGGCTTCGCCAAGGCGTCCGGTGACTGGCGCGCCGTCGTCGACGACCCGGATGTCGATGTCATCTCGCTGACCACGCCGAACCAGTTCCACCCGGAAATGGCCATCGCCATCCTCGAAGCCGGCAAGCATCTGTGGTGTGAAAAACCGATGGCGCCGAGCTTCGCCGAGGCGCAAGCAATGGCCGCGGCGGCCCAAAAGTCCGGCAAGGTCGCCGCGCTTGGCTATAACTATATTCAGAACCCAGCGATCCGCCATATCGGCGCGCTGCTCGACGAGAAGATCATCGGCGAGGTCAACCATCTGCGTATCGAGATGGACGAGGACTTCATGGCCGATCCGGAGGCGCTGTTCTTCTGGAAGCACGAGGCGGCGTCCGGTTACGGCGCGCTCGACGATTTCGCCGTGCATCCGCTGTCGCTCATCGCCGTACTGTTCGGCCGCGTTGCCCGCGTCATGTGCGACATGGCCAGACCCTATGCCGACCGCCGCGTCGCCTCGGGCGGGCGCCGCGCGGTCGAGACCTACGACATCGCCAGCATCCTGATGCATCTCGAAAACGGCATCGCCGGCACGCTGCTGGTCAACCGTTCGGCCTGGGGCCGCAAAGGCCGGATCGCCATCCAGATTTTTGGCTCGAAGGGCTCGATCCTGTACGACCAGGAGCGGATGAATGAGTTCCAACTCTATCTGACGGCCGACCGGCCGACCGAGCAAGGCTATCGCACCATCCTGGTGGCGCCGCATCATAAGCCTTATGACGCCTTCCTGCCGGCGCCCGGCCACGGCCTTGGCTTTAATGACCTCAAGATTATCGAATGCCGGGAACTGTTGACGCGACTTGCCGGCAAGCCGGCGCGGATCATCGATTTCGACGAAGGCCTGGAGATCGAGCGCACGGTGCACGCGATGGCGCGCTCGTTCGCGGAACAGCGCTGGGTGGAGGTGCGGTAATAAGCCCCTTCTCCCCTTGTGGGAGAAGGTGGCCGAGCGAAGCTCGGTCGGATGAGGGGGTGTTGACGGATCGCTACAGCGAAGAAATAACCGCTTAAAATCCCTCAATATTTTACGCCAAGTTTCTTCCAGCACCCCTCATCCGGCTCGGCGCTGCGCGCCGATCCACCTTCTCCCACAAGGGGAGAAGGGACAGGGCCGGCATTGGCTGCCTCAGGCGGCTCCCGGACGGCCAGCGATCATGGCGCGTCGCGCCGACCGGCGCTGCTCGACGGCGTCGGCAAGGCCGTGCAGCACCGTTTCGGTGGTTTCCCAGTCGATACAGCCATCGGTGATGCTCTGGCCATAGACAAGCGGCTTGCCGGGCACGACCTCCTGCCGGCCGGCGACCAGATTGCTCTCGATCATGATGCCGATGATGCGCTCGTCGCCCGCCGCGATCTGGCCCGCCACGTCAGCCGCCACCAGCGGCTGGTTTTCCGGCTTCTTGTTGCTGTTGGCGTGGCTGACATCGATCATCAGCCGCGGTGCCACGCCGATCCGGCCGAGTTCAGCGGAGGCAGCAGCTATGCTTGCCGCGTCATAGTTGGGCGCAATGCCGCCGCGCAGGATGACGTGGCAGTCCTCGTTGCCGGTGGTCGTCGCGATGGCGCTGCGCCCGCCCTTCGTCACCGCCATGAAATGATGCGGCTGGGCGGCGGACTTCACCGCCTCGGCGGCAATCCGCAGATTGCCGTCAGTGCCGTTCTTGAAGCCGACCGGGCAGGAGAGGCCCGATGCGAGCTCGCGATGGATCTGGCTCTCTGTCGTGCGTGCGCCGATCGCGCCCCAGGCGACGAGGTCGGCAATGTATTGCGGAGTTGTCATGTCGAGGAACTCGGTCGCTGAGGGAAGGCCGAGATTGTTAACCGCCGAGAGCACGTTGCGGGCCATCCGCAGACCCTTGTCGATGTTGAAGCTGCCGTCGAGGTCGGGATCGTTGATCAGGCCCTTCCAGCCGACCGTCGTGCGCGGCTTCTCGAAATAAACCCGCATCACGATCTCCAGCCGGTCCGACAGGTTTTCACGCAGCGATGCCAAACGGCTGGCATAGTCTACGGCGGCGGCCGGGTCGTGGATCGAACAGGGGCCGACGACGACCACCAGCCGATCGTCTGTGCCGGTCAGCACGGCGTGGATCGCATTGCGTGACGCGGCAACGGTGCGCGTCGCCGTCAGCCTGCGCGGTATCTCCCGCATCACCTCGTCCGGCGTGCTCAATTCCCTTATTTCTTTGACCCGAACATCGTCTGTGGTCGTCAACACGGCTTATGCTCCTGATTGGGAGACCTGCCGGCTGAAACAAAAAAGCCGCCAGGTCTGGCGGCTGTTCGGATATTGTTGCTGCAATCTTCAGATCGAGCGCAATCCTCCCGCCGCCAGCGAGCTCATAAAGTACCAATAGGTGGCGGTCAGGTTGATCATGAGGGCTGATATAGTCGACGCGGAGGCGCTTGTCACGTGCCTGGTGAGGAGGAGGTTTACTCCAGCCCATTCGCGATTGGCTGAAGCCCCCGAACTTCGTCATCCCAGGGCGAAGCAGGAGCGGAGCTCCGTCGCGGAGACCCTGGGATCCATATGTGGACGGCGCCCTGCCTGCAACGGTTGTTTTGCGTCGTTTTCGATCGCTTGCGTCCATATGTCCGGCCTTTGAGCACGGTCCTTGCGGCCGCTGGCCAAGGTGGGGTTCGCGA